>NZ_JBGCCT010000023.1 GCF_041260665.1 Catenulispora sp. GP43
TCCGCCGCCGCCCCCGGCGGGCCCCCCCCCGCCGGGCGCCCCCCCCGTCCACCCACACCCCCCCCCCCCCCCCCCCCCGGGCGGGGGGGGCGCCCCCCCCCCCCCCCCCCCCCCCCCCGCCGCCGAGAAGTGCTCAGCTCACGCCGAGGTCAGCCGCGGACTGCGGGCTGTCCCGTGATCGGGTCCAGGAAGAGCTGGTCGTTGTGGCCGTGATTGCCATGGAAGTCGAACATGCCGTTCAGGCTTCCGGCGACGGTGGCGAACGAGCCGGGGATGTTGCCGAGCTTCCAGTTGTCCTGCACGAACTTGATGACGCTGCTCTGGTCGGTCAGCGTGTGGTCCACGTAGTTGTGCTTCGCGAACGGGGAGATGACCAGTAGCGGCAGGCGCGGGCCGTAACCGCAGCGCCCGTTCTGGCCGGCCAGCGGCTTCTGCGCGCTGTTGGTGCCGCAGATGCCGGTGCCGTTCAGCCAGTCCTGCGGGCCGGGAGGCGTCGGCGCGTTGGCAGTGTTGGACGGGTTGTGCACGCCACTGTAGACGTGGTCGTAGTAGCCGTCGGAGTCGTCGTAGTTGATGACGACCGCTGTGCTGGACCAGTCGGGGGTGTGCTGCAGGGCGTTGATCTCGTTGGTGATGAACTGCTGCTCGTCGTACGGGTCGGAGTAGCCGGCGTGGCCGTCCTCGTAGCCCGGGGCCTTCAGGAAGCTGACGGCCGGCAGCTTGTCCGGGGACACGTAGCCGTGCGAGATCGCCGCGACCAGGGAGTCGAAGTCGCTGGTGTCGTACTGGTGGTTGGCGGTGTCGAACTGCGGCACGCCGTTGACGTAGTGCTGGGTGTCGGTGCCGATCGTGTTCAGCGAGGCCGGGGCCAGGTGGTGCGGGTTGGCCGTGGAGGCGTAGTACTGGAACGGCTCGTGGTGGGCGATGTAGTCGTCCTTGTTGCCGTAGTTGGTGGCGCCGGGCGTAGTGCCGCCGGTACCGCCTACCGCCGCGCCGACCGGGTGAACCGCGTTGCACAGACCCTGGTCCGAGGCCGGGGCGGTGGCGAACTTGCCCTTGAACTCGTCCGGGACGAAGGTGCTCGTCGGCTGCGGGTTGGCCTTGGTCGCGGCGGCGAAGGTGGTCGAGGGCTTGAAGCCACCCTGGAACCAGCCCCAGCTCAGGCCGGCGGCGTTGAGCTGGTCGCCGATGTTCTGACCGGTCAGGGACACCGCGTCGCGGGTGGAGCAGTCGTCGTAGTAGCCCTGCGCGTCGGAGATCAGCGAGGTGCCGCCCTTGCCGTCGGCGACGGTGTCGCCGTTGGTCGCCGCACCGTTGATCATCTTGTCGACGTTGCCGGTGTCACCGGACACCAGGTTGATCGCACCGGGGGCGGACGGGCCGAAGGTGGTCCCGAACGAGTTGTCGCTCATCGCGTACTGCTGCGCGTAGTTCCACAGCCCGGTGACCGTGTTGCCGTCGTAGTAGTTCATCACGTCGCTCGGGCTGCACGCGGCGCCGGTCCCGCTGGTGCCGCCACCATTGCCCACCGTAGTAACGAACTTGTCCATGGCCCCGCCGTCGAAGGCCTTCTGCTCGTCGTTGTAGTCGTGGTCCTGGTCGCACTGCACGACGTCGTTCAGGTTAGAGGGGTTCAGGCGGTGCGGGTTCACCTGCTTGCCCGAGGCGTCCTTGTTCGGGTTGTTGGTCAGCAGGTTCCCCTTACCGCCCGCGCCCTTGGTGTCGGCAAGGGTGTTGGCCTTGGGGGTGTTGCCCTTGGCCTTGAACTCCTGGCCGGAGGTGTTGGTCGCGTTCGGGTAGGTGCCGAAGTAGCGATCGAAGGAGACGTTCTCCTGGAAGATAACCACCAGGTGCTTGATCGGGGTGGTGGTCTTGGCACCGCTCACGTCAGGGCTGGCGGAGGCGGCGACGCTGAACGCGGCACCGGTCAGCGCGACGGCCGAGCCCAGGGCGGCCACGCCGATCGCGGTCCTGCGGATTCTGGACACGCTCATGTCCCTTCATCGGGGTGTGTGGGCGCGCCCCAGCATTCCGCTGCGCGGCGCGCAACCTATCGACGGAGCGTGAACAGGTGGCGAGCCTTTGGCAAACAGAACACGCATACGATCACCCGAATTCGGCCGTCTTGCCGCACCAAGTCGGATTCAGCGGTGTGACGGACGCGGACCCCGCGGTGGTCGCCACTGGATATCGAGCGCTTCAAGCGTGGCGATGCGTTCTGGATCGAGCGTGCCGGTGCGGTAGCGGCGCCGAAGGTTGTGCAGCCACAATCCGAGCTTGGTTCCGTCTTCGGTTTCGTATTGCACCGGAACCTGAAGGTGCCCATGTCGGTCACGAAACGCCGCCGCGGACTTCAAGCCCTGCTGCCACCAGCGGTCCCGGGCCGCTGCCAGTTCCCAGCCCATCCCGAGTGCATCCAGAGCCCTGCGCTGCTCGTCGCTCAGCTCCGAAGCCCGGTTCCGCTGAACGCTGACCCAGCGTCCCAACTGGTAACCGGCACTGTCTGCCCACGTGAGCGGAACGTCGAGGTGCCCGTGGCGGTCGTGGAAGGCCCGAGCACGACACAATCCGCGGTGCCAGTGCCGGTCCCACGGTGGGTTCCATTCCGGATCCAGCGCCTCCAACGCGTCGCGCTGCTCGTCAGAGAGCGTGATGGCGCGGGCGCGTAGGTTGTTCAGCCACACGCCGAGGCCGAAACCATCGGCGTTCCGGTAGCCGGCTTTCGGATGAAGGTGGCCGTGTTCGGCAGCGTAAGCCTGGGCAGCTCGCAACCCGGCCGCCCACTGCTCGGCGTGCGGGTCCCAGATCATCCCCAGCGCTTCCAGCGCGGCGACACGGTGTGGCGCGAGACGTCGGCGGTGGTGGCGCTGGGTGCGGATCCATGACCCGACGGCGAGCCCGTCCGGGCCGATGAAGCCTTGAGGTATGCGCAGGTGCCCGTGGGCCTGGCGGTAGGCCGCAGCCGCAGCCAGATAGCGCTGCCACTGCGCTTCCAACACCGGGCCATCCAGATCAACGGTAGCTATCGTCAGCGCTTTGACGAACCCTTCGGGCCAGTCGGCACCGTCGATCGCCAACCACGGCGGAGGCGGCGGATCCTGGCCGGTCACCAACTGTCGGCTGTGGTCATAGAGCAGGTCCAGATCGACAGCTGCGCGCTGGTCGTGGGCACGCAACGCGCGAAGGATCTCCCACACCCCTGCGTAGGCCGAACCGCTGCCGGCCAAATCGGCATCCTGGCCCGGAGCTATGAGCACCGGCACGACGATCGTCGCAGTCTTGCGCTCGTTGCCGCCGCGCCGCAGTGCACGTCCCACAGCCTGAATGGCATCCACAGTAGAGCCCCGAGGATCGGCGAACACCACTCCGTCGACCGCGGGTACGTCAATGCCCTCTGCGAGCACTTTCGCATTGGCGACCACGACCAACCGCTCATCCTCGCCGTGGAGCCGGTCAAGAACTTCAGCACGGCGAGACACCGAGTGCGATCCAGAGACGTGACCGGCCCACAGGCCGCCGGGATCCACGCCGACCGCCGACGCGGTATGAGCCAAGCCGGCTGCAAAACGGTCGGCACGGGCCACACGGTTGTGGAACGTGATCACGCGTCGAAGCCCGAACCTCCGGGCGGCGCGCAGCAGCGCCACCTGAGCAGCCAAAGTAGCCAGCTCGGAAGGAGGGACGTCACCTCCCGGACGATCGGTGGTCATCAGGTCCCGGATGTCGCTGTCGTTCACCACGGCCACCACCACCCGGTAGTCGGCCAGAAGACCCAGCTCGATCGCCTCGGCGAACCGCAGCTCGAAGCCGGCAGGCCCGTACAGCTGCCGATCGTCCATCGACGCGATCGTATGCCGGTCCGCGTCGGCGCCGGTTATCACACGAGGCGTGGCCGTCAGATACAGCCGCCGCACGCTGGGAATGCGTTGGTCGTCCAACACCGCCGACCATGGCCGCCCGGACATCCCGGCGGTGCGGTGAGCCTCGTCCACCACGATCAGATCCCACGGCGGCAGGCCCTCGTGATGCGCCTGCGCGACCGTTGTGGCCATGCTGACGTAGGTGGTGAACACCGTGCACCGCCGTTCCGTACCGCATATCCGCAACAACTCCGCAGAATCGGTCGTCACGGCTCCAGTCATGCCGCCGAACGTGATCGTCCGGCGCATGGTCGCGGACGCCTCCGAGCAAACCGCGACGATGCTGCCCAGGTCTCCGCCGCTGCGGTGCGCGTAAGCCGCGACGGTCTGCTCCAGGAGACCCAACGTCGGCACTACCACCAGGACTCGGCCGGCAGCCAGCTCGCGGGCGGCGCCGACACCGATGTCGGTCTTGCCCGTGCCGCATGCCGCGACCACCGTGAACCGGCCGCCGTCTCGGAGCCACGACGAGGCCGCATCTATCGCTTGACGTTGATGCGGCCACAGGCCGGGAATCGCTGTCCCCATCGCAGCCTCCGCACCCTTCGCGCGCTCCGCCGAACGTTCTTGGTCCTTCAACGCCGTCCAGGATGCTAGCGAGACCACTGGATACCGTAGAAGTGGCAACGGAACGAGATGGCTGGCGTCATTCTCCACCTGGGCTCACTCAAGTCATCAGGGTCCTGCGATTTCCGCAATCGACGGAGCGCCACGGTCCCCCCGGCCACGGCCAGGCGTTGGGCCGACCGCTACCGCGAACACGGAACGGCCGGATGACGGACCGGTCATCCCGGCCGCACACCAGCCCGCACCGCACCCCAACACGTACCGAACGGCCGATCATCAAAGTCAGGGTGCTGCGCCGTCTCGGCCCGGCGCGCATCGCGTTCCTGCTGCACCTGAACCCCTCAGCCGCGCACCGGATGCTGACCCGGTACAAGCCGGCCCGGCTGACGCACCTGGATCGGGCCACCGGACGGCCGATCCGCCGCTACGAGCACGACGCGCCCGGTGACCTGGTATCTCGAGGATGAGCTGGTAGACGAGTTTCACGGCCACAGTCATAGAACGAACCTGCGGGACTGCTCAACCAAACACACAAACGGGCAGGTCAATAGCTATGCGTCCGTTCTGGCACGGTGCAGGCGACCAACCGGCTCGCGGCCAGGTACACCAGCTTCAACCCCACGAACCGACATCAACCCAGCTCGCGCAGGTTGTCGGCACCCTCAGGTGCGGCCGAACGGGAAGTATCGTTTCCAGACAATCCCCACATCAGCACCCTGGTCGAGGGACCGCTTAGGTGAGGATGTTGACGGCGCGTGCCGCGACGAGTGCGATGGTCACCAGTGATACGCCGGACTGGACCATCATTGTCATCTTCGCCCATGACGACATCGGCAGGGTGTCCGTCGGTGAGAACGCTGTGGAGTTGGTGAACGAGAGGTAGGCGTAGTCGACGAAGGTCGCTTCCCAGTCCGGGGACGCCTTGGACGGGTCTGTCATCTGGGCGAAGAGGAAGTCAGGATACGGGTTGCGGGCCGCAGCGCGTGAGAACGGCCCGCCGCGGTCGAACTCCCAGTAGATCAGCGCGAAGACCACGACGTTGGTGATCCAGATCGCCAGGCCCGAGCCGAGCAACGTGACAGCGTCGACCGTCGGCTGTCCCGCCTTGTGGTTCACGATCTCGTTGATCAGCCTGGCTATCGAGGTGAGGTTCGCGACCGCGATGAAGATCGTCATGCTCAGTGACATCCACCGCACGATCGGGTGCTCGCGTTGGAAGCGGACCGGGTTTGCGGCCACGAGTCCGACCAGCAAAACGACTTCGAGTGCGGGCAGGAGCAGCTTGGGTTGCAGGGCGTAGCGATCGGGAAGCGCCACCTGCATCACGATGGCCAGTACGACGCCGATGGTCACCGGCCAGCGCCGCTCGCCGGCGGTCTCGCGCAGCCAGCCCGGCAGTTTGCCGACCTCCCAGTGCAGGCCCGGCACGTGCTGGTTGAGGTGCGGCAGATGTGCCCCACTGGCGTGCTGAGCCTGGGGATCCTGGCGATCGGTCATGCGCTGAGAGTACGCGTGGTCGCGGTGGCGCGGCCAGCGTCTGACCTGGGTAAGGAGAGTACGCGGGTGAGGCAGGCGGCTACCGACGGCTATGAGGTAAGACCCAGTCCAGTCTGGTTTGGGCGGTAGCACCACCCCGGCGGGGTCATTGCGACGGCTGTGAAGTAGTCAGGGAAGGCATTACGCACCTTGGCGTGTTCGCGCAGCAACATCGCAATTTATTCGCGGGTGCTCGTCGCTACGTAGACGTCCTCGGCAGCGGCTACGCGACGTGCTTGATCAACCAGGCGCTTGGCGTCGACCAGTCGCGGCCCCGCCCGCCTCGTCGAAACCCCGCGGCACAAGCTGGACACCGATACCCCGCGCCACCCGCGCCTGCCACAATGGGCTCCCGCCGAGGGTCGGATGACGGACGACCCCCAGGCGGCGATCATTCCCACTCAGCACCGTGCCCTGGTCCGGGCCGGTCGTGCGCGCCCATGGAAGGTCTCGATTCGAGATGTCCGCTCACCGTTCTCCGCAGCTTCGCCGTCGTTCCGTCACCCGGGCCGCCCGGCTCAGCGCCGGCCTGGCCGTCTTCTCGGCGCTGGCTTCCGCCGCCGGGTGCGCCTCGGATCCCAAGGTCCCGCAGGTCGCCTTCCCCAGCGTGAGCGCGCCGTCCGTGCGCAGCGTGCAGGTCCCGCCGGTCGCCACGTACTCCGGATACGCCCCGCCGCTCAACGCCGTGCAAGCACAGATCTCCGGGGTCGGCTCCAGTGTGCCGATGGCGTTCCGGATGGCTCCGGTCGAAATCGATGTGACCGTGACCAACAGCTCGAACTACTCCTTTCAGAATCTTGAGCCGCTAGTGGTCCTCGGGCAGTGCACGTGCGACGCCGCTAATGGCGGGACAGCCCCTCAGGGATTTCTCGACATCTGGGATGACACTGTGCGAGCGTGGCGCTCCAGCGGGTATTCGGCGATGCAGGCCGACCAGACTTTCAAGTTCTCCCGGCAGTCCGATGCGATCAGCCTCGGCCGCAAAGCGAGCGTCACCCTCCGATATCGCGTGTATTTGGGCAAGACGGCGAAGGAGACGGGGCTGGTCCGGGGTACCGGAGCCTTCGACTTCTACCTTCTGCAACTCCCCAATCACACGCGGATCAAGGTGGGCACCGGCCCCGACGCTTTTGTCCCTTTGACCTACGACGTGGGCTGATCCGACACGTCCTGCCTTGGAATTCCCCAGGGAATCAGGCCTCATATAAATGTCGGTGACAGGGTGTTGTCGTCATTTTGATGTCCTTGCCCTTTCCCTGGTCTTCGACGCGGCGTCCAATATTTCCGCGGGCTACCGGAATGTGAACAGGCTGCTTCCGCGGCGTTACATGAGCCGACGAGCTTTGACAACCAAGCTTTGGTCAAATACGCTCGGCGCGATTTCACATCGGTTCGGGTCCGATGACCCCCAGGGGGCAACGACGACGGCAGCATCGGCCATTCAAGGCTGCACCTTGGCGACACAATTCATGGTCACCGCCGGATGACGCACGGGGCGTCGTACGCCGGTATTCCCGCATTCCTGAACCGTCATGACGGCTTGTAGGGATCCCATTGGCGCACGACCGACTTCATATTCGTGCCCTTACTCAAGGGCGAGCCCAGGACGACAGGGCCAAGAAATGCCATCCTTCTTCTCCCATCCCGCGAGCGGGATCAACGAGTTCTTCACCGGCGGCTACTGGCGCCAGGTGATCCCGCTGGGTATCGCCGGCGTGCTGGTGTGGGTCCTTTGGATCTACCGCGCGGTCTCCTCCCGCTTCTACAAGCCGACCGTCAACGACTATCGCAGCACCACCTCGGTCGTGGTCCCGTCCTACCGGGAGGACCCGCAGATCCTGCTGCAGTGCCTACGGACCTGGCTGGACCAGGACCCGGACGAGGTCATCATCGTGGTCGACGTCGACGACACCGAGTGCCGGCAGGTCCTGGCCGAGGTCGAGGACCCGAGGCTGAAGGTCATCGCCTTCAAGCACCACGGCAAGCGGTCCGCGCTGGGCGTCGGGATCCGCGAGGCGCGCAACGACATCCTCGTGTTCTGCGACTCGGACACGCTGTGGCGGGCCGGCCTGCTTCAGGCCGTGCAAATGCCCTTCATCGACCCCTCGGTCGGCGGAGTCGGCACCCAGCAGAACGTCTACCAGCGCACCACGAGCGTGTGGCGCCGGATCGCCGACTGGCTCATCAACCTGCGCTACTTCGACTACGTGCCGGCGATGAGCCGGCGCGGCGGCGTCATCTGCCTGTCCGGCCGTACCGCGGCCTACCGCCGGTCGGTGATTCTGCCGGTGGTGGACAACCTCGAGAACGAGTTCTTCCTGGGGCGCCGCTGTATATCCGGCGACGACGGCCGGATGACTTGGCTGACCATCGCGCAGGGCTACAAGACGGTGCACCAGTCGAACGCGCTCGCCCTGTCGATGTTCCCCGACACCTTCCGCGCCTTCGTCAAGCAGCGGGTCCGTTGGAGCCGCAACTCCTATCGCTGCTATCTGACCGCCATCTGGAAGGGCTGGCTGTGGCGGACGCCGCTGATCTCCCGGATCACCGTGCTGCAGATCCTGCTGACCCCGGTGACGATGGGGCTCACCATCTACTTCCTGCTGTTCAACCGCCTGGACTTCACGACCCGGGGTTGGCTGCTGGCCGCCGCGTGGCTGCTGCTCGGCCGTGGCCTGCGTGGTTTCTCACACCTGCGCAGGCATCCTGGCGAGATCCTGCTGCTACCGCTGACCGCCTTGATCGTCATGTACATATCCCTGCCGATCAAGCTGTACGCGTTCTTCACGATGAACAAGCAGGGCTGGATCACCCGCACCACGGACAGCGTCGGCGGAGCCGGTCAGAGTGCCGCGACCCTTCGCGAAGACCTGGCCCAGATATGAGCGCCCCGAAGCACGCCGCCGTCAGCCGTTCGTGCCGGGCCGCCGTCGTCGCAGGGGCGGCTGTACTCGCCCTGCTCGGCACGGTCGGCTCCGCCCCGGCCGACTCGACCGCGAAGAGCCCGGACCCGTCGGCGACCCACAGCGCCTCGCAGAACAGCACCCACGGCGCCTCGCACGACTCCACGCATGGCACCCATAGCCCCGGGGCCGACACCTCCAAGGCACCGCCCAGGCGCCTGCCGTCCCCCACGGCCCCGGTGTCGACCAGCGACAGCGCGGCCGCGGCAGTCCTGCCGACCGCCACCGCGCCGGCGGAGACGCCGACCCCGCAGCCCGGCGGCGGCGCCCCGGTGGATCCGAACGAGGACACGACGGTCCCGACGCCGCCGACCATCTCCGACGACGAGGCCAGCAGCGAGGCGGCCCTGGTCGCCGCCGAGGACCGGCGGCTGATCGAGGTCCGCGCGGTCACCGCGGTCGCACCGCAGCACGGCGCCCAGTGGAAGTCGCCTTACCGGCTCGCCACCGGGAACGGCTACACGCTGATCCTCACGCCGCGCGCCGCGCCGTACACCATCGCCGACCTGCTCCAGCTGGCGCCGACGACCTTCCTGCGCACCGCGGACGGCTCGTACCTGCTGCTGGAGAACATCTACCTCAGCCGCGGGGCCCGGCTCGACCTGGACTCCACCGACGATGCGCCGCTGACCCTGAGGATGGTCAGCAATGCCAGCGGCTTCGTCAGCATCGTGTCCTACGGCGGCGACCTGCGCATCACCGGGACTGAGAAGAACCCCGTGGTGATCACCAGCTGGGATCCGCGCACTTCGCAGCCGGTCACCGACGTCAGCCACGGCCGGTCCTACATCCGGGCCATCGGCGGCAGCTTCACGATGAGCTACGCCGACGTGACCGACCTCGGCTTCTGGAGTGGACGCACCGGCGGTATCGGCCTGACCGGCACGGCCCGCGCCGCGTCCGGGGCCACCGGCGGCCCGTCGATCTACAAGAAGGGCAAGGGCAAGGGAACGAAGAACGGCGCCACCGCGGCCCAGCCCCCGGACAGCCTCGGCGACTCCACGGTCGCCTCCGGGCCGGCAGGCGCGCTGAGCGACCCGCAGTCGGAGTTCGCCGTCCCGGGCCTGTCCTACATCTCGGTGCGCGTCGACCACTCGCTGATCACCGGCAACGCCTTCGGCTTGTTCGTCTCCGGCGCCACCGGCATCCTGATCAGCGACACCCGGGTCACCGGCAGCCTGACCGCCGGCATCGTGCTGCAC
Organism: Catenulispora sp. GP43; assembly: GCF_041260665.1. Classification (NCBI taxonomy): domain Bacteria; kingdom Bacillati; phylum Actinomycetota; class Actinomycetes; order Catenulisporales; family Catenulisporaceae; genus Catenulispora; species Catenulispora sp. GP43. Next base: position 10,189 of record NZ_JBGCCT010000023.1, read on the forward strand.
CGCTTCGCCACGCAGGGCGTCATCCAGCGTGTGAACTCCAGCCGCAACGACGGCGACGGGATCGTCATCGCGCGCGCCGCGCAGAACATCCAGATCGACGACTCGGTCGCCGACTACAACGCCGGCAACGGCATCACCGTCAACGGCCAGCCGATCTCTCAGGGGCCGTCGGCCTCCGGCGAGCCACTTGGCGCGTACGGCAACAACCAGGTGGACCGCTGCCTGGCCAAGGGCGACGGGCACTACGGGATCCTGGTGCTCGGCGGGCTGAACCTCACGCTGCAGGACAACGACGTCGACGGCAGCCAGATGGGCATCGTGGTCCGCAAGGGCGGCCAGAAGATCGTCATCGCCGGCAACACCCTGAAGGGCCAGTCGCGCGAGGGCATCTCGGTCCGGGACGGCGTGCAAGCCGTCACCATCTCCGACAACTCGATATCCGGCGCCGCCGCCGGCATCTACGTGCGGGCGTCCTCTGCTCAGATCACCGGCAACCACGTGACCGGCGCGACCATCCACGGGGTGACGCTGGTCGGCGATGACGCCGGGTCGGTCGTGAAGGGCAACACGCTCAGCGGCCGGGGCCCGGGCGCCATCAACAGCTCCCGGCAGACCGGGGCGATCTCCATCGGCACGAACGCGACCGGCGGCTGGTTCGACACCACCGCGCTGTGGGTGCGAGTCGAGGCTCTGATCCGCCCGCTGACGGTGATCTGGTTCTGCATCCTGACCCTGGTCGCGCTCACCTCGCTGCGCGGCCGGCGCACCATGAAGGGCAAGGCGCAGCGCCACATCCGGCGCCGCGCGCGGATGGGCATCGGTGTCCACCCGTATCAGGGCCAGGCCGCGCTGCCGGAGCACGACCTGACGGTCGTCAAGGACAACACGGCGATCCCCGCCGAGGCAGCGCTGGTGATGGGTTCATGAGTGATCCAGGGCTGGACCCCACGCACCCAGGCACCCCCACGGCTACAGCCGTCTCCCCGGCCCCGTCCGGCCCTGGCGGCCGCGGCCCCGGCTTCCGTACCGGCCTGATCGCCGGCGCGGTCGTGGTGGCCGCCGCCGGCACGGTCGCGTGGCTGGTGTTCGGCGGTGGCGGCACAGCGTCGAAGCCCGGGACGGCCGTGGCCTATCCCAGCGCGACGCTGGGCCCGGTGCAGACCGGGCCGCTGGGGACGCAGCCGACGAAGTCCAAGAAGGGCAAGCACGAGTCGGCCGTACCGCCGCAGGCCTACACGCCGAGCGGGGCGCCGAACCAGGTCGTCCCGGCGAGCCAGCTGCCCGGGGCCGCGGGCCCGGACCCCACGGTCGCCTGTCCGGCTGCGACGGTGACCGTGCACAACGCCGACGAGCTCACGCAGGCTTTGTCGGCGGCGGCGCCGGGCACCGTGATCCAGCTCGCCGACGGTTCCTACGGCGGTCGGTTCACCGGCACCGGCGCCGGGACCGCGGCTCAGCCGATCTTCGTCTGCGGAGGTCCGGGAGCGGTGCTCGACGCAGGCGGCGCGCTACAGGACGGCTATGTGTTCCACCTCCAGAACGCGTCTTATTGGCGGCTGAGCGGATTCACCGTTCAGAACGGGCAGAAGGGTGTGGTCCTGGACCACACCGATCACAGCATCGTGCAGAAGCTGGCCGCGCACTCCTTCGGGGACGAGGCGGTCCACCTGCGCGAGTTCAGCGTCGACGACCTCGTCCTGGACAACACGATCGGGGACACCGGCAAGCTCAAGGGCAAGTACGGCGAGGGCGTCTACATCGGCAGCGCGCAGAGCAACTGGTGCACCTACACCGCGTGCCAGCCCGACCGCAGCGACAACAACGTGGTGCGCGGGAACGTCTTCTCGCAGACCACGGCCGAGAACGTCGACATCAAAGAGGGCACGACCGGCGGCGCCGTCGTCGGCAACACCTTCGACGGCAGCGCCTTCACCCCGGACGGCGCCAGCGGCTGGGTCAACGCCAAGGGCAACGACTATCTGGTCGCCGGGAACACCGGGACGGCCTCGCGGCAGGACGGGTTCCAGACCCATCAGATCCTCGACGGCTGGGGCAAGGACAACGTCTTCTCGGGGAACACGGCGGTGGTGAACGGGTCCGGCTACGGATTCCACTTCACGCCCGTCAACGGAAACGTCTGGACCTGCGATAACAAGGTCCAGGGCGCGGCACACGGGGACGGCAACGTGCCCTGCTCGGCTGCCGGCTGACGATCCGATCAACGACAGCGCTTCACCGACCACCCGGGGCACCGCACGGCACGCGTCCGCGACCGCGCGCCATGCCGGGCACCCTCGATTCACTGGAGACCAGATGTCAGACTCCGCGTCCGCCGCGCCGTCGGCGCTCCGCCTCACCGTCATCGGCACCGGGTATCTCGGCGCGACCCATGCGATCTGCATGGCGATGCTCGGCTTCGACGTCCTCGGCGTCGACGTCGACCCGGACAAGATCGCCCGGCTCAACGCCGGCGAGGTGCCGTTCTTCGAGCCCGGCCTGCCGGAGCTGCTGCACAAGGCGCTGGAGTCCGGACGGCTGCGGTTCACCGCCGACTACGCCGAGGCCGGCGCGTTCGGCGACGTGCACTTCATCTGTGTCGGCACCCCGCAGAAGGCCGGATCGGACGCCGCCGACCTCACCTACGTCGAGGCCGCGGCCGGCACCCTGGCCCCGCACCTGCGTCGCAAGGCGCTGATTGTCGGCAAGTCCACGGTGCCGGTCGGCACCGCGGACCGGCTGACCGCGCTGATCCGCGAGCTGGCGCCGGCCGGCGAGCAGATCGAACTGGCCTGGAACCCCGAGTTCCTGCGCGAGGGCTTCGCGGTCGAGGACACACTGCACCCGGACCGCCTGGTGTTCGGCGTCGCCGGCGACTGGGCCTCGCAGCAGCTGCACACGGTGTTCGCCTCGGTCATCGCCGAAGGCACGCCGGTCGTGGTGACCGACCTGCCGACCGCCGAGCTGGTCAAGGTGGCCGCGAACTCGTTCCTGGCGACCAAGATCTCGTACATCAACGCCATGGCCGAGGTCTGCGAGGCCACCGGCGCCGACGTCCACCGACTCGCCGAAGCCCTGTCCCACGACGCCCGTATCGGCGGCCGCTTCCTGCGCCCCGGCCTCGGCTTCGGCGGCGGCTGCCTCCCGAAGGACATCCGCGCCTTCGCCCACCGCGCCGAGGAACTGGGCGTCGGCCAGGCGGTCGCCTTCCTCCACGAAGTCGACGCCATCAACCGCCGCCGCCGGGCCCGCACCGTGGACCTGGTCCGCGAGCTGGCCGGCGGATTCCTGCCCGGCACCCGCGTCGCAGCCCTCGGAGCCGCCTTCAAGCCCGACTCCGACGACATCCGCGACGCCCCGGCCCTGGATGTCGCAAGGATGCTGCAGGAGGCGGGAGCCATCGTCCGGGTCCACGACCCCGAGGCGATGGCGAACGCCCGCCGCTCGTACCCGGACCTGGAATACGCGGACAGCGCCCTGGAGGCCGCCCAGGACGCCGACGTCGTCGTCCTGCTGACGGAGTGGACCGTCTTCCGCGAACTCGACCCAGAAGCCCTGGGCCAAGTGGTCGCCCACCGCCGCGTCGTCGACGGACGCCACGCCCTGGACCCGGAGGCCTACCGCGCCGCCGGCTGGACATACCGCGCACTCGGTCGCCCCTAGGAGCGACGAAGCCGCTCGGCCGGGGGGACTCTCGGCCGAGCGGCTTCGTACTGTGGTTCGCGAGGCGGCGCCTCCCCGCCGGCGAGTTGGGGCGCGCATCAGCCTCGAAAATCGAAACTCGCGGTCTCCCCCGATCCGGATCGGGACTCCGGCCAGGCGGCTTAACTGCGTGGACGGAGTTCTCAGCAGACAGAGGCCCTGTGCGATTCTGCTATAGATTTGGGCTCACGGCAGCTCAGCGACAGAGTGTGTGAGCGCGATGTGAACGCATGTCGTGGTATCACGCGAAACCAAGCAGCTTCGGTTGGCACGAGTCGCGGGGTAATCGGGATGTTGTGTTGCGAAGCGACAATCAAAGGCGAAATGCCGCCTTGGTACGCAGCGGGCACCGCACCCGACATCATGATCTCGACACCCTTCGCACCCGCCGGCCTTGTCCGGAACGCTCACAGCCAGCCCCGCCGAGCCGCCTGGACCCCCGCTTGGAAGCGGGTCGTCGCGCCCAGTCGCTCCATCAGCAGGCTGGTGCGGCGGACCACCGAGCGGCGTGAGATGGCGAGCCGGCGGGCGATGACCTCGTCGGTGGCGCCCGCGGCCATCAGGGTGAGGACCGCTCGGTCGTGGTCGTCCAGTGGGACCGCCGAGCCGCGCGGTGACAGCGGTACCGCCGCGCGCCACAGTGCGTCGAATACCTTGACCAGGGCGTCGAGGAGGCCGGATGGGTTGACGAGGAGCGCGATCGGTGCGGCTGCCGATGAGTCCACTGCGACGAGTGCGCGGTCGTCGTCGCTGATGAGGAGCTTCACCGGGGGGTCGAGCAGGACTCGTGCTTTCTCGCCCCCGGAGATCGCGGTCAGGATCGCTGCGAAGCGGAGCGGGTCGGCGTAGACAGAGTCGTGGTAGATCGTCTGGTATCGGACGCCGGCTGCCATCCGGATCCGTTGGACATCGGCCTGCGATGCCTCGTCCTCGCCTTCGGAGAGGTACGGCGGGCGGTCGATGGCCTTGATCTCGCCGACTGCGTTCTCCTGAAGTTTGCGGTAGTACTGCAGGATCAGGGACCGATCACGCAGCACGTCCAGGCCCGGGTAGCTCATCCCGTCCTGGCGTGCGAGCCGGAACAGCCGGCCCAGTTCATCCCCTGCGCTGCGCAGGTCGGCGAGTTCGTGCTCTCGGCTTCGTATCTGCTCGGCGACGAGGTTCTCCGGCCGCTGCGCCTCCCAGAGGTCCTCCGCCTCGCCGTGCAGTCGGACAACGGCTCCGGAGGCGGCGAGATCCTCCAACGTCGCGGCGACCGCCGCCGAGGACAGGCCGGTACGGTGCGCCAGTGCGTCGATGGTGCTGTGCGGCGAACACACCAGTTCGCGATACAGCCGGCCCGGTTCGCCCGTCGCGTTCAAGATGTCCGCCACGGTCAGCCTCCCAGATCACTGATTCCACAGGCTCGTCGGACGCTTAGGCGCCGCCGATCCGCGCCTTCTGGATCAGGCGTCTAGCGCGCCCTGACCCTAAGTCCGCAGGTCATCGCCGTCAAGGGTTCGCGCGGGCCGGGAAGGAGCACCCCATGCTCCTCCCCGGCCCGGTGTCATGCCGCAGCCGTCAGGAGACGGTCACGTTGTCGTAGTAGGTGTAGGTCGGGTCGCCGGGGTACCCGTCGTCGACGCTGGTGAGTGTGATCGTGTAGCTGTGACCGGCGCTCAGGCTGCCGGAGGCCGTCTTCCAGCCCGCACCGAGGGTGCAGGTGGGCTGCAAGAGGGTCGCCGTGCCGCCGGTCGTGTTGTCCTTCAGTGTCACCGTGGCCCAGTCGTAGTAGACCAGGTCCGGGCAGGTGATGTTGTAGGAGACGGAGATCTTGCCCGAGCCGGACGGGGCGGTGAAGGTCTGGCTGATCGCCGAGGTGGCTGACGGGTTGGTGGAGCCGACCAGCGCACCGTAGCCGCCGGTCTGCGCGGCCGAAGCCGAGGCGGAGGCGTTACCCGTCACGGTCCACCCGGAGAGGGTGCCGGCTTCGAAGCCGCCGTTGGTGATCCCCCCGCCACCGCCGCCGGAGCCGGCGACGGTCCAGGAGATCGTCGTCGAGCCGGAGGCGCCGGTCGTGTCCTTCGCGCTGACCGTCGCCGTCCCGGTGCCGGCCGCGGTGGGAGTACCGGAGATCAGCCCGGACGAGGCGTTGATCGACAGGCCGGCGGGCAAACCGGTGGCCGAGTAGGTCAGCGTCTGCGACGTGTCGGAGTCGGTGGCCGTCACCGGCAGCGAGACCGCGGTGCCCACCGTCCAGGACTGCGCGCCCTGGCTGCCGAAGGTCACGGTGTTCCCGCCGGTGCCCCCGCCGTGCTGGACGATCGGGTGGCTGATCGCGCAGCTATTGGTGTCATTGGACCAGCTGGCCTGCTCGGCGAAGGTGCCGAAGGACCCGAAGGAGATGTTCGCCGCGCCCCCGGTGGTTCCCGGGGACAGCCACGCGCACTCGTCGGAGTTCTCCTGGCCGGGCGGGCTGCTACTGGGGTTGGTCCAGCCGCCCGCGGGGTTGGTGTCGGCCATCATCTCGTGCCACTCGTGGCCGAGGGTCATGGTGTAGCCGTCGAGGGTGCCGGGCGAGTTGACGAACCCGACGCCGCAGGTCGCGCCCTGGTCGACGTTGTACGGCTGGTTGGAGAAGGCGATGTCCCCATAGTTCGACGCCACCGCACCGCCGGTCAGCGTGGTGTCGCCGTTGTAGTCGTGCCAAGCGCAGTAGCCCTGACCTGTCAGGCCCTTGTAGTCGTCCGGATTGGTGCCGTGCGGCGACAGGATGACGTAGTAGGAGTTGCGGTTCGACGCGGCGGTGGTGTTGCCGAAGTGCGCGGCGGCGTTGACCGCCTCCACACCGAGTTGGTGTCCGGTGGCAGTGGCCGGTGAGGCCGCGGAGTTGTCGTACCAGACGCCGGCCAGCACGCCGCCGCTCTGGTACGGGATGAACGCCGAAGCCGGAGTGTTGGCGGGGCAGCTGGTCGCACCTGTGGCCACGGTCGGTCCGTCGCACCACTGCGTCAGATCCGCCGACCACAGCTCGTTGTTGGTGCCGATGCCCTTGAACATCTGCTGCGTGGCCGCGGCCGTGCCGGCGCTGTCGCCGCTGAACTTGGCGTTGCCGTTGGCGTCCGTGCTCTGAGTGCCCCACTGGGTCCCGTAAAACACGAGGTAGACCTTGTTCTTGGCGCCGGACTGCACGCCGATGCCGTCGACGCCGCCGCCGTAGGACAACGTCTGCGGACCGGTGGCCGCCGTGGTGGAGGCGTGGTGACCGGCAGCCCAGGCCTTCATCTTGGCGTTCTGCGCGATGGTGGGTATCACGCCGTGCCGGTAGGGATGCCCATTGGCCGGGTCATACGGATTCGCCTCACCCGAAGGCCTGCCCGACGCCGTGTGGGACGGCGTTGATGCGACTGCGGCCGCTGACGCGACCACGGCGAGGGTCACCCCGGCCGCGAGAGCGAACCCCACACGGCCCGCCTTACGGCGCCGCAGGGTTCTCGTTCGATGCTCCACTCTTGTCTCCTTGGACTCGCTGTGCTCTGGCAGTGGGCCGCTCACCCATCGCGAAAGACGCGTCCGTTCGGGCGCGCGGGATCGCCGCAATCGATGCGGAGGCTTCTGTTCTGGTGGAACCGCGATGAGAGAGTGCCAGGAGGGCGACCGAGGGGTTCGGTCGCATCTCACAACTCAGCAGTTGACAGCAATCTGATATCAGAGGTGCTGCCGGTGCGCCCTGTGGACGTAAAACGGGAAGCTAGCAGCGGCTGAACGGGTGGTCAACGCACCCCAGGACAGGCGGCGCACCCGGCCATGACGTCAGCCGCGGAGAGTCGCGGTAACGAGCGAAAGGGCCTGACGCCCACAACGACGGCGTCGACATCGCTCAAGATCATGATCGTGGCGGTCGTACGCTTCGCCCAGATGGAACGGCGTCAACCCACTCGTCTCCGCAGATCACGGCTGTGAATGCGCACCGAGAGGCAACGGCGTCAGATCTTCGACGCAGCCCGGTTCGGTTCCTGCCGGCCGGATACGCGAATCACAAAAGACTGTCGCAAATCGCCCCCGCTGGCGCGTGTGCGCCAGTGGCACAATTGCGCCTGCTGTCCGGCGAGGACGAACGAGGGCGAGAGCGCGGGTGACCCAGGCCGCCTCGGCCGGATCCCATGCTTGCCGAAAACCTTGTCCATGCCGGTCAGGCGGCTTCCTCGGATTCGTAAATCAAGCCGCCAGCACGGCCTCGTCGCCGGATCCGGAAGGCCGTCCTGGTCGAAAGCCCTGATACTGACCTGGCGGTTTCGGTTGAGCAAGATTCGAACCACTGACACTCTGCCTCGACCTATCGGGCAATCCGTTCAAATTCTAGGAAATCCGACTTGAGATCACTCCATCCCGAAGTGGCTGGTCAAGCAGCTGGCCGATGTACGCGTTGAGCGGGACGAGCTGGTGGAGGCTGAGCGCGTCGTGCAGCGGATCAGTGAGCAGGGCTTCGGCGAGTACTTGTCGCTCGCACCCGCGCTGCCAGAGGCGCAGGGTGGGCGGCCGGTCGGTGCTGCTGATCCCGCGGCCCGTGTCGGCGACCTCGACGCCGAGGCGCTGCCTGTGGTGGCCAGAACCGAGTAGTCGGCCACTACAGGGGCGGCGGATCTATCTCGGCAACAAAAGAGGCTCGCGCTGGATTCATGATCCGACGCGAGCCCCTAACAGCTCGGCTTTACTTCCCCTTCACCGCATGTGGCTGCACCTGCATCGGAGCACGGTGCTCAAGCCTCCATTCACGCGCCGGGGGAAAGTCCACCAGATCCGTGTACAGCGGCAGTCGGCAGTGCAGCCATTGCGGCCGGAATCCGCTCTGGAACGGCACGACGTCTCCGTCGAGTGCCGCCTCGACCGAGCTGTCTCCCTCGCCGCGGGCGGCCAGCTTGAACTGCTCGAACTCGTAGGGTAGGCCCTGGGCGTCCAGGAACGAGGGGCGGTCCATCACCTGGAAGTGCAGGTGGGGGGCGCCGGAGTTGCCCGAGTTGCCGAGGTTGCCGATCTGCTGGCCGGCGCGGACGTGTTGTCCGACGTGGACGAAGGAGCTCGGGCTGCCCGGCTTCATGTGCGCGTAGCCGGCGTAGAACGTGTGGTGTTGGTAGACGAACTTCTCGATGATGTGGTTGCCGGCGAAGTCCTTCAGGGGCAGCTGGCCCAGCGGGGGTTCCTCGGTCGGGACCTGGTTGGGGAGTCCGTCCACCACGGCGACGATCTCGCCGTCGGCTACGGCGTGGATCGGGGTGCCGTAGTAGGCGTAGCTGGACAGGGATGTCGCGGGGCCCTCGAAGACCCGGCCGTGTTCGTCCAGCCTCAGCCAGTCGATCGCGGTGCGCTCGGGGAAGTTCGTGGTGCCGTCCAGGGGGTTCACGGCGCCCCGGTGGGCTGTGACCTGCGAGCAGCAGCCGTTCGCGTCGAACCAGCGCGGGCCGGCCAGCGGGGACTCGATGACCGGGGTGGGGAGGTCGGAGACCGCGGTCCGGCCGACGTTCACCGTGACTTTGTCCGGGATGAGTCCCCCGGCCTGGGGCTGGGCGAAGGTGATCCGGACACGATGGATGATCTTCTCCGGGACCGGGCTGCCCAGGGGGACCGAGGCGTCCATCCAGACGATGGCCTGCTCGCCGGCGGCGATGACGGCCGGGCCGGTGATCGGGGTGGCGAGCTGGGAGATCTTGAAGTGCGAGGCGACCGTCGGCCCGCTGAGCGTCTGGAGCACCCGCGACGGGTGGTCGGCGTCCAACGCCTGGACCGACGCCACGGTCGCCGGGTCGGGCGCGTAGTTGACCATCAGCAGCTCGTAGACCAGGTGGATCCGGCCGTCGGTGGCCGCCACCGGCGTCGGCTCGATGGTCGGGATGACCGTGACCGCCGTGACCTGGTCGCCCGGAAGCGCCTGGCTGGCCCGCGCGACGGTGGGCACGGCCAGAAGGGTCAGCGCTCCGGCGAGGAGGCAGGAGCCGAAAATTCTCCGCATGTTGTTCCTTGACGTCGAATGGGCCTGTATCGCCGTCGCCCGCCAGCGTGGGTCGGGTGATGGTCGGAGCACGGTCCGGCGATCCGGCGATCCTATGTCCCGTGGTGTCAGAGAACGGATGATTGGTCCGACTTCGGGAGTGTCGGAACGGCCGGGGTCGGATTCCACGGTGGGCTGGTCACATCGTTCGGGCGGGTGACGGTGCGCGTGTAAGGTGCCATGTGGCTGACCTGCTGGTTCGAGAAGTTCCCGACGAGGTGATGGCGCCCCTTGACGCGCACGCCAAACAACTTGGGATATCGCGTAGCGAGTACGTGCGCCGCCGGCTGGCCGCCGACACCGGCCTACCCGGAGCACTGGTCCAGACCACCGACCTGGTGCGGTTCTCCGGGCTGTTCGCCGACCTCGGCGACCCGGAGGGCAACTGGTCACTACGGAGCGACAGGCAGAGCGCGACGGCATTAGCCAAGGGCCCTCGCGCTGACCACGCTCCACGTCCTGTGTGGGATCAGCCTGTTGCCACAGCTTCCAACAGGGTCTCGAGCCGTCGGGCCGAGCTGTGTCGCGGGTACGTACGGTGCTCTGGACGGCGATCTCCAAGGCGCGGCAGTGGCCGCGACTGCGACGATGGTCTTCTCCGCCCTGTAGTACTCCTGAAACTCGGCCACCCGTCCTGACCGCTGGCTCATGCCACGGCTTGGTACTCGTTCATCAGTTCGCCAAGGACTGGTTCGCGGCGGATCCGCCTCTGCTGGGGCCGGGAAGGGGATCACGTCCGAGTTGTCGCTGGGCGCCCGCAGTTCCATTCCGTCGCTTCGGCTTCGTCCTGATCCCCTTCATCCCGGCGTCCGGTCGATCCCGCGCTACGCGCCGGTCTACCGGCTCGTCTGGCGCGACCATCGGCTATCGCCCGAACGACCGCACGACCTCGTCGGCCGCCCACGCAACGGTACGAAGACTGTGGACCCCGCTGTGGGGCAACGGCACTTGTGCCGTTACCGTCGCGAGGCGTCGCCGCCACGATGATGTCGTGGGCAGATGATCGAAGTCAGCAGAAGGAGTGTGCGAACGGTGCGGTGGAGTGTCATCGGGGTGGCTGCGTGTGCGGTGATGGTTGCTTCGGCGGTGGGGGGCTGCGGTTCGTCGAAGCCCTCGGCCACGTGCGGCCCGGGGCTGACCAAAGCGGCGGACAAGGCCTACGACGAGTCCGGCGCTAAGGGAGCGAGCGATCTGAAAAAGCTCGGCGCACAGCTGCGGTCGGAAGCCAAGACGACGGAGGATCCGAAGCGGCAGACGCTGAACACCTTCGCCGACGACCTCGACCTCCTGGCCACCATCGACACTACTCCGGGTGACAAACTCAGCTCGTTCCAGTTCTTCATCGACGAGGACGCGGCGGAGAAGGCGTGCGGGGCGCCGCTGGATCAGCCGAGCAGTTCCTCAAGCAGCTCTTCGTAAGGGGCCGTTCGCCCTGGCTGTTCCTGGCGCCACCGATCAGCGCCGAATTCAAAGACCTGATCCTTACCGTGGCCGCCAAGTCGGTCGCGCCTTCGCACCTTCAGGTCACCGATGTCGGCGCTGCTGGTGCGCTCTGGCCCCAGCGACTGGTGCGGCCGATGACGTACAAGGCGCGGCAAGCAGTCCTGTCGCCTCCATAATGAGTCCTTGAATAAAGGCCCTGGCTACCGACCAGAAGGTTGGGGTTCGAATCCCTTCGTGCGCACAGCCTGAACAGCACTAGAGAGGCCCCGCTGGAATCGGCGGGGCCTCTAGTCTCACTTCCGGTCTCAGTTGGCCACAGCCACCCGCGCCATACGGCGCTCGTCGGGCATCTCCTCCGGCACCCCGTCGAAAGTGAGGCTAGCCACAATCGCGCGAAGACCGGGGTTACGAGCAGATCGATCAGCTTCAACCACACGGCGTGGCGTCATCCCGGCTCACGGCAGTTATCGGCGCCCTTAGCTTCTGCTCTCGGCCCGGTCAGTGCCACAGCTGGATGTTCTTGAAGTGGGTCTCCGACTTGGCGCCGGAAAGGTTGTAGACCCCGTTCTTGAAGTAGAACTGTGTGCCGGCCGGCTTGGTGTAGTGCGTGCTCAGCGCCAGGCGGTTGTTCACCCAGATCTGGACGAGATGGGTGCTCGGGTTGTACGCCGCGTCCAGATGGAACCAGGTTCCGACGATGTTGGTCGCCAGCAGGGTCCCGACGCTGTTGTACAGGTTGCCGTTCTTGGTCTGGATGTAGATCGCCTCACCCTGGCCGTTGACGTGCACCTGCATGATGCATGTCCCGGTGGTGCCCGGGTCGATCTCGACGTCGGAGGACCACAGGTGCTCGCCGCTCGACCAGTTGCTGCCCCAGCGCATCTCGGTGCGGGCGCCGGTCGTGGTGCCCGAGGAGTATCCCTTGTCGCCCTTGAGGATGAAGAGGTTGTAGACGCCGCCGGTGATCGAGAACCGGGCGGACTCCGGCAGGTTGTAAGGGTGCTGGACCTTGTAGGTGTCCGTGTACTGGGTCAGTCCGGAGGTGGGATCCGTGGGGCTTCTGGGCGTCGGCGCGGCCTGCGCGTCGCTCGCGAAGAAGCCGGCGGTGACGGCGGCGCAGGCCACCGCGGCGACGATCATCCAGCGTTTCATCGTGTCCTGACTCCTCTGCCTCGTGCGATCGAACCATCGAGGGTCATGGTAGGCGCGAGGGAGCAGATCTCATATATCAGATGCCGAAAAACTTCAAGATCTCTTCTCGCAGACCTCCGATGAATGATCGCCGGGAGCCTAACTTAGGGGTCTGGAACAGGGATTTTGCCATGAGTAAGGGGCCTTAACCTTGCCGACTCATCCGATGTGAGGTTCACTCAGGGCCGTGACAAGATATATGTTCGCCCTTCGAAGCAAGGGCACACCACGCCGCTCCTCCCGTCTCTCGGCCGCGCTGGGCGCGACCGCCGTGGCGACGCTGGCCCTGGCGGGCGTCCAGGGCACCGCCCTCGCCGCACCTGCCACGACAGCGATATCGGCCGCGCCGGGGGGCGCAGTCGCCGGGTCTCATCCCGCGTCCGCCAAGACCGCCGCAGCGGTCTTCAACGTCAAGGACTACGGGGCCACCGGCAACGGCTCCACCAACGACTCCCCCGCCATCAACAAGGCCGTCACAGCGGCGAACGCCGCCGGCGGCGGCATCGTGGAGTTCCCGTCCGGCAGCTACAAGTCAGCGAACACGATCCGCCTGAAGAGCAACGTCACGATCCAGCTCGATGCCGGGTCGAAGGTGCTCGGCTCCAGCGCCAAGACCTACGACGCCGCCGAGCCGAACCCCTACGACAAGTACCAGGACTACGGCCACAGCCACTTCCACGACGCCATGTTCTTCGGCGACAGACTCTCCAACATCGGCTTCACCGGGTCCGGCACCATCGACGGCGGCGGAAACCTGATCGCCGGCAACCCCGGCGCCGGGCAGGCCGACAAGATCCTGTCGCTGACCCGCTGCACCAACCTCACACTCAGCGGGATCACGCTGGCGCGCGGCGGCCACTTCGGGGCGCTGATCAACGGCTGCGACGGCGTGGTGTCCGACCACCTCACGATCGCCACCTCCAGCGACCGGGACGGCTGGAACATCATCTCCACCACGCACGTCACCATCACCAACGCGAACATCTCCTCCAACGACGACGCGCTGGTCTTCAAGAGCGACTACGCACTCGGGGCGTCGCTGCCCAGCGGGCACGTCACCGTCACCCGATCGACGCTGCGCGCCAAGTGCTGCAATGCCCTGATGTTCGGCTCGGAGACCTGCGGATCGTTCACCGACTACCAGTTCCAGCAGATCAGCATCCTCGGTGCCGGCAAGTCGGGCCTGGGCATGGTGAGCATGGACGGCGCCGACATCTCCGACGTGCACTACCAGGACATCACCATGACCGGTGTGCACTCGCCGATCATGCAGAAGATCGGCACCCGGCTGCGCTGCGGCGGCAAGCCGACCGTCGGCCATATCAGCAACGTGACATATGAGAACGTCACCGGTACCGGCGCCTCGAACCCGGACTACAGCCCGACGATCTGGGGCGCCGACAGCTCCCACCAGGTGACCGACGAGACCTTCGACAACGTGAACCTGACCGTGCCCGGCGGCAAGGGCACGATGTCCACCGGCGTGCCGAGCAACAACGGCGACTACAACCCGAACAGCATCGGCACCCGCCCCGCCTACGGCTGGTACCTGCACAACGTCTCCGGGATCCACTTCACCGGCAGCTCGGTCAAGATCGCGGCCGGCGACGGCCGGCCGGCGGTCATCGCCAACGCCGGGAGCGACATCACCTTCGACGGGCTGACCGCGCAGACCGGCAGCTCCAGCCCGTTCGACGTCGGGTTCCAGAACATCACCGGATACTGCCTCAGCAACAGCCACAACACCTCCGGCGGTGCGTTGCGCGTCTCGGCGAGCGGCTCCACGCAGAACTGCGGTTCTGTCGCCACCCGGTACCACTACCTCGACCTCGGCTGAACGGAGCACAGCCATGCGCAATGAGCGCCTCACAAATATCAGAGGCCTGATCATCGTGGGCTGCGCCGCCGTGCTCGCCGTGGCCGGGGTGATGACGGCGGCGGCCGCGACGCCAGACACCTCGGCGGGAAGGGCGGGAAGGGCTGGAACGACGGGGTCGACGGCAGTCGTGGCTCAGGCGGCTGCACCGGCTCAAGCACTCCCGGCGGCCCAAGCGGCCCCCGCGGCCTCGCCCGCCGACGCCCTGCTGTCGCTCAACAAGCCGGCGACGGCTTCCTCCTCCGGCAGTTGCTGCGCCGCCGCGCTCGTCGACGACGGCGTCTCCACCACCCGCTGGGCCAGCGCGGCAGGCGCCGACCCGCAATGGATCTACCTCGACCTCGGCGCCACCGCGCACGTCAGCCGGGTCCGGCTGCAATGGGACACATCCTGCGCGACCGCGTACGAGATCGACGTCTCAGCCGACCACAAAGCCTGGACGAAGATCTACAGCACGACCGCCGGCAAAGGCGGTGTGGAGGACCTGACCACGCTCGACGGCACCGGACAGTACGTGCGCATGTACGGCACCAAACGCTGCCGCAGCGACTCCAGCCACGGCTACTCCCTGCAGGAACTCGGCGTCTACGGCACGATCGGCAGCGACACCACCCCGCCGAGCCCGCCGGGCCCGCCAATGCTGGTCTCCGACACCCCGAACAGCGTCACCATCGGCTGGACCGCCTCGACCGACAACGTCGGCGTCACCGGCTACGACGTCTACCACGACGGCCAGCTGTGCGCGCAGGTGAACGGCAGCACCCTGACAGCCACCTGCTCCGCCCTCAGTCCGAACGTCGCCTACGGCTTCTACGTCAACGCCCGCGACGCCGCCGGCAACGTCAGCCAGCCCTCCGGCACGCTGCACGTCACCACCCCGCCGTCCGGCGACACCACGCCGCCGACGGTACCCGGGAACGTGCACTCCACCGGGGTGACCAGTAGCAGCGCCACCCTGGCGTGGACCGCCTCGACCGACAACGTCGCAGTGGCCGGATACCGCGTCTACAACGTGGTGAACGGCACGCGCACGCAGGTCGGCACCGCGGACGCCGACGCCACCGGCACCCAGGTCGACGGCCTCACCCCGAGCACCACCTACCACTTCCAGGTCACCGCCTACGACGGCAACGCCAACGAGAGCGCGGGCAGCACACCGCTCGTGGCCGTCACCACCTCGGCGCCGAGCACCTGCTCCCCCGCCCAGGGCGTGTGCACCGTGACCCAGGTCGGCACCGACGACGACGTGGTGTGGGGCCTGGTCACGCTGCCCGACGGCACGATCCTGTTCAACGAGCGCGACGCCCACGACATCGTGCACCTGGACCCCGAGACCGGCGCCAAGAAGAGCATCGGCACGGTGCCGAACGTGCAGAGCACCGACGGCGAGGGCGGCCTGACCGGGCTGGAGATCAACCCGGTGAGCTTCGGCTCGGACCACTGGCTCTACATCATGCACACCTCGCCGACCGACAACCGCATCGTTCGGATCAAGTACGACCCGGCCACCGAGTCGCTGCAACCCGCTACTGAGCAGATCCTGCTGACCGGCATCGAGCGCAACAAGTTCCACAACGGCGGCCGGCTCCGCTTCAGCCCGGATGGCAAGTACCTCTACGCCGGCACCGGTGACGCACAGAACGGCGCCAACGCACAGAACACCAGCAGCCTCAACGGCAAGGTGCTGCGGATCAACCCCGACGGCACCATCCCGCCCGACAACCCGTTCCACAACGCGGTCTGGAGCTACGGACACCGGAACGTGCAGGGGCTCGCCTTCGACGCCGAAGGCCGACTCTGGGAGCAGGAGTTCGGCAACAACATCATGGACGAGACCAACCTGATCGTGAAGGGCGGCGACTACGGCTGGCCCTCCTGCGAGGGCACATCGGGGACGTGCGGCACCGCCGGCTTCATCGCTCCGAAGCACACCTACCCGGTGGCCGAGGGCTCGTGCAGCGGAATCACCATCATCCGCGACTTCCTGTACGTGGCCTGCGAACGCGGCACGCGGCTGTACCGGGAGCAGATCAGCGGCAGCAGCCTGACCAACGTGCAGCAGTTCTTCGTCGGAACGTACGGCCGGCTGCGCACCGTCGAGCCGGCGCCGGACGGCGGGATGTGGATGGCCACGTCCAACGGCGGCGACAAGGACAGCATTCCGCACAACAGCGACAACCAGATCTTCCACGTGGCAGTGGCCTGATCGGCCCGGATGGAAGGACAAGGCAGGCCGGGCCGCCGAGGGGAATCCCCCACTGGCGGCCCGGTCGTACGGGCGCCAACTGTTTCATACGGATCAGGTGCCCTGGCGACGCCGACACTGCTATTCGGCGGTGGCGGTCGCGGGGCCCACGCCTGGCGGGGGGATGTGCAGGGCGATCAGCGCGACATCGTCGGGACTGGCGGTCGCCAGGCCGGCCAGCAGCTCGTCGCAGAAGAACTCCAGGGGCTCCCGGGCGAGCGCCGCGGCGTGCTGGCGCAGCCTGGCCAGGCCACGGTCCAAGCTCTCGCCGCGGCGTTCGATCAAGCCATCGGTGTACAGCACGAGCGTGGAGTTCGGCGGCAGGACCTCGGTGGCTTCTGGGCGGATACACGTGGCATCGATGCCCAGTAGCATGCTCCGGCCGCCGGTCAGGAAATGCGCGTCGCCCTCACTGGTGACCAGCACCGGGGGCGGATGGCCTGCGACGGCGTAGTTGAACTTCCATTGCTCGTGCGGGGCGTCCTTCTCCACCAGGCCGTAGATGCAGCTCAGGGTTTCGCCGTGGTAGAGGATGTGGTGGGCGGCATCCAACCGGGCGAGGATCTTCCCCGGCGGCTCCTTGCGGTCGCAGGCGACGCCGCGCAGCATGTTGCGGACCTGGCTCATCGTGACCGCGGCGCGCAGGTCATGCCCGGCGACATCCCCGATGATCACAGCGGTGGCGCCCTCGGGCAGGACGAACGCGTCATACCAGTCCCCACCGACCTCCGCCGGCTCCACAGCCGGCTGGTAGCGGGCCGCGATCTCCAGGGCCTGCACAGCGGGCAACTCCGGCAGCAGAGAACGCTGCAGCCGCTCGGCGATGCGTTGGACCTCGGTGTGCAGGAGGCCGTTGTCCACCGCCAGGGCGACCCGGTGGGCCAGGTCCTCGACCAACGGAAGATCGTCCTCTGTGAACGGCGCGGTGTCACCGCTGCGGACCAGCGTCAGCGCCCCGAAAACCTGCCGACGAGAGCGCAACGGCGCCAAGACCGCCGTGTGGGCCCCCAGGTGGGCGAACAGTTCCAACTCGACCGCGTGCAGCGGGTCGGCGGCGTGTTCCGGCTCGGGGAAATCCTTGACCAGTAGCGGGCCGGCGCCGCGCAGAGTCCGGGCCAGCGGCGCGGGCGAGTCGCCCGGAATCGGCGGCAGGGCGGCCTCGAAGAGCCCCGGGGGCAGCAGGTCGGGGTCCCGGTGCTCCACGACCTCACGGTGCAGGCAGCCGGCGTCGTCGACCAGATCGACCGCGCACCAGTCGGCCAGGCCGGGTACCAGCGTGCGGCACAGTCGGCGCAGCCCGGTCTCCAAGTTCATGGTGCTGGCCAGCGCGTCGTTGGCGTTGAGCAGCACCGTCAAGCGCCCCAGGGCGCCCTGCACAGCCTGCTCGATGTCGCCGCTCTCCGCGCCGGACGGCGCCGCGTCGCTCTTCTCGGGGTCCGTCGCAGCGTTCCCTTCTCAAAATCGATCAACCGGTGCCAACGTCAGGAGTTCCGCCGCACTCACGGTCACAACCAGCCTAGGCCACGCCCATCCCGCGGAACATTTGGCAGATCGAGCCGACCGAACACCCGTGTTCTGGGACAAATCGGCAATGACGCATATCGTCGTAGCAGGGGAAACGAATGGGGATGTGACGGTGAGCGAGCCGGTCATCGATTACCAGGCGGTGTTCCAGGCGCTGCCGGGAATGGTGGCGCTGTTGAAGCCGGACCTTGTGTATGCCGACGCGAACGAGGACTTTCTGCGCTTCTCCGGCCGTTCGCGCGAGCAGTTGATCGGCCACTACCTGTTCGAGGTGTTCCCCGACAACCCGAACGATCCCGAGGCCACCGGGGCGCGCAATCTGGAGGCGTCGCTGCGCCGGGTGCTGGCCAGCGGAGAGCGGGACACGATGGCGCTCCAGCGGTATGACGTGCAGTCGCGGGATCATCCGGGCGTGTGGGCGGAGCGGTTCTGGAGCCCGATCAACGCCCCGGTCAAGACCGAGGACGGGCGTGTGGTGCTGCTGGTGCATCGGGTGGAAGAGGTTACCGAGTTGATTCGCGCACGCAGTCGGACGGACGGGGACCGGACCCGCGTGCTGGAGGCCGAGCTGTACACCCGCGCCCGGGAACTGCAGCAGGTCAACGAGCGGCTTCGGCAGGCTCATACGCACGAACGGGAGGTCGCGCTCGCTCTGCAGGACGCGATGCTTCCGCCCCCGTTCATAGCGGATCACCATCAAGTCGCGGTGCGCTACCAACCCGCGGTCAGCGCGCTCAATGTCTGCGGGGACTGGTATGACCTGGTCGAACTTGACGGCGAGCAGATGGCGGTCGCGGTCGGAGACGTGGTCGGGAACGGCTTGGCGGCCGCGGGGGTGATGGGCCAGCTGCGCAGCGCGCTCAGCGCTGCCATGCGCGTCTCGGCCAGCCCGGCCCGGGCCTTGGAGGCGCTCGGACTGTACGCCCGGTCCGTCAAAGGCGCCGAGTCGACAACCGCGGTGTCGGTACACATCGACTGGGACTCCCTCAGCCTGACCTACAGCAGTGCCGGCCATCTTCCCCCTGCGCTGCTGCGTGGCGACGGCACGGTGGTGTTCCTGGACCAGGCGACCGACCCGCCGCTCGGGGCCCGCCTCGAACCCATGCCGCGCCCCGAGGCGAGGCAAGGCTTCACCGGCGGGGACGTACTGGTGCTGTACACAGACGGCTTGATCGAGCGACGCCGCGAGGACATCGACGTCGGCCTTGGCCGTCTCACGCGCGCCCTGATCTCACACCTCACGCTGCAACCGGAACAGCTGGCCGACGCACTCCTGCTCGACCTGCTTCCCACCGGCGGCGCCACCGATGACACCGCCCTTGTCGTCCTCCGCTTGTAGGCTCCAGGATCCTCGGCGGGCTGGTCAACCCCCGGTCAGGCCGCTCCGCGGCTGACGGGCTGTGCCGGGTCAGCCGGCCGCGCCGGCTTCCAACAGCGTCTCGAGCCGTAGGGCCAGAGCTGTGTCGCGGGCTCGTCCGGCATTGTGGACGGCGATCTCCAAAGCGCGGCGTTGCCCGACCACGACGATGGTCTTCTTCGCGCGGGTGACCATGGTGTACAGCAGGTTCCGGTGCAGCATGAGGGAGCCCGCCTCGGTGACCAGCGGGGCGACGACGTACGGGTACTCGCTGCCCTGGGATCGGTGGATGCTGACGGCGTAGGAGTGCAGCAGCTGGTCGAGCTCGTCGAAGTCGTACACGGCGATGTCGCCGTCGTCGGTGCGCAGTGTCACCAGGCGCCCCTGCGGGTCGATGCCGCTGATCACCGCGATCGTGCCGTTGAAGACGCCGGCACTGCCCTTGTCGGGGTTGTTCTTGATCGGCATCACCCGGTCGCCGACGCGGAACACCGAGGTCCCGGACCAGTACTCGGTCTTGTCCTCGGCCGCCGGGTTGAGGCGTTCCTGGATGGCTCGGCCCAGCGCCACGGTCCCGCAGTGTCCGCGCCTGGTCGGGGCCAGCACCTGGACGTCGGCCGCGGGGACGCCCTGTTTGGCGGGGATCTTGGCGCAGGCCAGCTCCACCACCTGCGCGGCGGCCTCAGCCGGGTCGTCGCAGTCCACGAACCAGAAGTCCCTGCTGTGCAGGTCCCGGTCCTCGGGCATCCGGCCGCGCCGGATCTGATGGGCGTTGGCGGTGATGGTCGAGCCGGTCTCCTGGCGGAAGACATGGGTCAGCTCGGTCCGGGCCACGCCGGGCACGGCCAGGATGTCGCGCAGCACCGCGCCCGGGCCGACCGACGGCAACTGGTCGACGTCGCCGACCAGCAGCAGATGAGTGCCGGGCACAGCGAGCTTGACCAGCCTGCGGGCCAGGAACACATCCAGCATCGAGGCCTCGTCCACGACGATCAGGTCGGCCATCATCGGCCCGTCGTCGAACAGTGCGCCAGGATCGGCCTCGGGCAGGTCGGCGACCAGGCGGTGCACGGTCATCGCGCGCATCCCGGTCAGCTCCGCCAGACGCCGCGCGGCTTTGCCGGTCGGCGCGGCGAGCGTCACCCTGCCGCCGCCGGAGCGCACGGCGGCGGCGACGGCCTTCACGGTGTGGCTCTTGCCGCAGCCCGGGCCGCCGGTGAGCACCGAGACGGTGGAGGTCAGCGCCATCGCCACCGCGGCGCGCTGGTCGGCGTGCAGGTCGGCGTGCAGGTCGGCGCCGCCGGGGGCTTCGGCCCGTTTGCGCACCGCCGGGGGCAGGTCGGAGTCGGCCGCGAGGAGTCGGGCGAGGAAGGACGCCAGCGAACGTTCGGTGGAATGCAGGGTCCGGGAGAAGACCACCGGCTCGTCGGAGTCCGGCTCACGCGGATCAGGTTCGATGACGACGGCTCTGGCGGCGACCAAGGTCTCCAACGCGGAGGTGAGCAGGTCGTGCTCCTGCCCGACCAAGCGACGGGCCGCGAGCAGAAGCCGGGCCCGCAGGACATAGCAGTGGCCCTCGCCGCGGGCGGCCTCCAGCCGGTCCAGCAGCGCGGCCCGCAAACGCTGTGGACTCTCCGCCGGGATCCCGGACGCGAGCGCGATCTTGTCGGCCGCGGCGAAGCCGATCCCGCGGACCTTCTCGATCAGCCGATACGGGTCGGTCCGGACGACGGCGAGCGACTCGGCCCCGAATTCGGTGTAGACCTTCGTGGCCAGCAGTGGTGAGATCCCGAAGCCCTGCAGGACGACCATGAGATCGCGGACCACCTTCTGCCCGATCCACGAGGCGGCGATCTTGTCGCGGCGTCCCGCGCCGATCCCATGCACCTCCAGGAGCCGGTCCGGGTCAGCGTCGATGACCTTCAACGTGTCCTCGCCGAAACGCTCGACGATCGCGCCGGCCAGCTTCGGCCCGATCCCCCGGATCAGTCCGGAGCCCAGGTACATGCGGATGCCCCGAACGTGCGAGGGCAGCACACACTCGCAGGACGCCACCGCGAACTGGTCGCCGTAGCGATGGTGTCGGGCCCAGCGACCGGACAGCTGCACCACGGCACCGGGCTGCACCCCGGCCAAGGCGGCACCTGCCGCTGTGAACTCACCGACCTCCTCGGAGGCGACCCGGGCGACGGTGTACTCGTCGGGACGCACGTGGATCAGATGCTCGACCGCACACTCGAACTGAATCAGCTGCTCGGTCGGTTCCATCCGTCTGCTGCCCTCCCGGCCGCCATCGACAGGCCATGCGCGACGACGGCACACCCTGATTGCGGAGTGTAGCCGCGTGAGGGCCAGGCATGGGCGAGCGAGCTGTCCGGCTGTGCGCTTCCGGTTCGCCACCGTACGCCGGCCGGTACCGAATCCGTGCCAAGAGATAATGCCGACTGGCGTCGGAACAGCCGGATCGGAAGTCGTGCGGCAAAGGGAGTCATGATGGCCAGGCGTGTCGTGATCGTCGACGACGATGCCGAGCCGGCGGCATCCACGCCGGAGCGGCACGTCTCCGTCGATGCGGCGCGCGCTCTGGCGTCCCGTCCTGCTGTGTTTCTTCCCGCCGACCCGCCGCGGGACGGCCGGGTGGCCTTCGTCGGCGAGGACGGCGGCGGCGAGGTGACCGTCGCGGAGTTCGTGACGACGACGAAGTCCGGTGCCCCGCGCAAGCGTCCCAAGGTCGTGCTGCGCTCGTCGCCGGCGCTGGTGCTGCCGGTCCAGACCGCGGTCCCGGTCCTGGCCCAGGCGCGCAAGCTGGCGTTGGACGATCCGTCGGCGGTGGCCGATCCGGCGTCCGTGTTCTGGGGCACCGCCGCGGTGCTCGCGTTGGGGCTGGTCGCCCGCGGCCGCCTGTTGCCGGGGGTGTCGCCATCGGGGTACGACGCCTGGCGGATCGGGCCGTTCGACGGTGAGGACGTCGAGCGGGTCCGGGACCTGGCCGCGCTCATGCCGCCGGCGGCTCGGGCCGTCCCGGTGCCCGGAGCAGTCGACGGCACGGTCTTGTTGCCTGAGACCGAGTCTTTGCTTCGGGCGTTCCTGGACGCCGTCGCCGATGTGCTGCCGCGGACGCCGGGTGCGGCGCGGATGGTGGGCGGTGGCGCCTTCGCGGCCTCCAGCGCCGAGGCGGTGCCGCATCTGCGGAGCTGGGCGGGCGAGGTCGCAGCAGGGATCGACGCCGGTGCCCGGGTGTCGTTGCGCCTGGAGATGCCCCACGACTCCGACGGCCGGTTCCGGGCGGTCACGCAGCTGCACAGCCTGGCCGACCCCACGGCGGTGCGGGATGTCGGCGCCGCGTGGACCTCGCTGGTCACCGGACCGGGCCGCGAAGCCGGGGCCCGAACGCAGATCGAAGTGCTGCTGACGGTGCGCCGGGCGGCGCGGGTGTGGCCCCCGCTGGCGCGGCTGCTGGCCACCGCGGCACCGGCGGTCCTGGAGCTTTCCGACGACGAGGTCTTCGACCTGCTCGGGGAGGCCGCGCCGAGGTTGTCGGCGGCCGGTGTCGACGTCCACCTGCCCAAGGAACTGGCCAGGAGTCTGACGGCGCGGGCGGTGCTGGACGCGCCGAAGCGGCCCGGGTCGGATCTGCGCTCGTACTTCGACACCGGTTCGCTGCTGGCCTTCCGCTGGGAGCTCGCCATAGGCGGGCAGGCGCTGACCGACGCGGAGATGGACCGGATCGCCGAGGCGGCCCGGCCGTTGGTACGGCTGCGCGATCAGTGGGTGGTGGTCGATGAGGCGCTGGCCCGCAAGGCCCGGCAGCGCGACCTGGCGCCGGTCGGCGCGATCGACGCTCTCGGGATCGCGCTGACCGGGACGGCCGAAGCGGACGGCCAGACCGTGCCGGTCCAGCTGAACGGCTGGCTGGCCGACCTCAAGGCACGGATCGCCGAGCCCGACGGCGGACAGGGTGAGATCGGACACGGTGAGATCGGGCAGGGCGCGATCGGGCAGCCTGAGGCGCTGCAGGCGACCCTGCGCGACTACCAGCTCCGCGGCCTGGACTGGCTGGACCGGATGACCACGCTCGGCCTGGGCGGCTGCCTGGCCGACGACATGGGCCTGGGCAAGACGATCACCTTGATCGCGCTGCATCTGCGGCGACAGCAGAACCCGGCGACCGCGCGGCCGACCCTGGTGGTCTGCCCGACGTCGTTGTTGGGCAACTGGGAGCGGGAGATCGAGCGTTTCGCCCCGGGCACACCGGTTCGCCGCTTCCACGGCGCCGACCGCGACGTGCAAGCGGTGCAGGGCGGCGAATTCGTCCTGACCACCTATGGCACTGCCCGTATCGACGCCGAACGGCTCGGCGGCGTGGACTGGGGCCTGCTCGCCGCCGACGAGGCACAGCATGTGAAGAACCCGTATTCGCACACGGCCAAAGCCTTGCGCACCATCGGTTCCGAGGCCCGCGTCGCCTTGACCGGCACGCCGGTGGAGAACAACTTGTCGGAGCTGTGGGCCCTGTTGGACTGGACCACCCCGGGCCTGCTCGGCCCCTTGCGGACATTCCGCTCCCGCTACGCCAAGGCAGTCGAGGCCGACCACGACCCGCAGACCACCGCGCGCCTGGCCGCGCTGGTGAAGCCGTTTCTGCTGCGCCGGCGCAAATCCGATCCGGGTATCGCCCCGGAGCTGCCGCCCAAGACCGAGACCGACCACCCGGTGGCGCTGACCCGCGAGCAGACGGCGCTCTACGAGGCGTTCGTGCGCGAGATGATGGAGCAGATCGCGGGCAGTTCCGGCATCGACCGGCGAGGCCTGATCCTCAAGCTGCTGACGGCACTCAAACAGATCTGCAACCACCCCGCGCAGTATTTGAAGGAAGACCCGGGCAAAACGGCGTTGCCGGGCCGCTCCGGCAAACTGGAGCTGTTGGACGAGCTGGTCGAAACGATCGTCGCCGAAGACGGTGCGGTGCTGGTGTTCTCGCAGTATGTGGCGATGAACCGGCTCATCGAGCGTCACCTGGACGACCGTGGGATCGCCCATCAGTTCCTCCACGGCCAGACGCCCGTCCGCAGCCGGGAGGACATGGTGCGCCGCTTCCAGGACGGCGAGGTCCCCGTCTTCCTGCTGTCGCTGAAGGCCGCCGGCGTCGGGCTCAACCTCACCCGGGCCGGACACGTGATCCATTACGACCGGTGGTGGAACCCCGCGGTGGAGGAACAGGCCACCGACCGCGCGTACCGCATCGGCCAGACCCAGCCGGTCCAGGTCCACCGCCTGATCGCCGAAGGCACCGTGGAGGACCGGATCGCCAAGGCCCTGAAGGAAAAGCGCGACCTGGCCGAAGCCGTGCTCACCGGAGGCGAGGCGGCGTTCACCGAACTGAGCGACGCCGAACTCGCCGACCTGGTCACGCTCAGGAGGGGGCGGTAGATGGCGCCGCGGAAGAAGGCAGCCAGCCCCGATGACGACCGCACACGGTCTTTTCCGGCCTTCCCACCGGCGGTGGGCTCCCGTACCGCGTTCGCCGGTTCATGGTGGGGACAGGCCTGGGTGGACGCGCTGGAGACGACGTCCATGGATGCCGCACGCCTGACCCGCGGCCGCACCTACGCCCGGCGCGGCGCGGTCGAGGACATCACCGTCACCCCCGGCCTGGCCAAGGCGAAAGTTCAGGGAAGCCGGCCACGTCCCTACACCTCGACGGTGGCGGTGAAGCAGCTCAGCGACGCGGACTGGGATCGTCTCCTGGACGCCGTCGCCTCGCGGGCCGCGCACATCGCCGCACTGCTCGACAAGGACATGCCGCCGGAGCTGCTCGACGACGCGAAAGCCGCCGGAGTGCGGCTGCTGCCCGCCGCCGGCGACCTCTCGCCCGACTGCTCCTGCCCTGACTGGGGCTGGCCGTGCAAACACGCATCCGCGCTGTGCTACCAGATCGCCCGGTTGCTGGACACCGATCCGTTCGTCCTGCTGTTGTTGCGCGGACGCGGCGAGCAGGAGCTGATGGAGGAGCTGCGAACCCGCAACGCCGCAGCCGCAGCCGCAGCCCATGACAGCGGCCCCGGCCGGCTCGGCACAGAAACCCCGAGGGTGGTGGGGGTCAGCGCCGTCGAGGCCTTCCACGCGGCACCGGGCGACCCCGCTGTATTCCTTGCGGGCATCACCGCGTTCGAAATCCCCGCCGTCCCCAGCGTTCCCGGACCGCCCCCGGTGCTGGCCGCGGCGACCGGCGAAGCCGTCGACGCCATCGCCCTGGAACGCCTCGCCGCCGACACCGCCGGCCGGGCCCACACACTGCGCACCTTGTACACCGGGTCCGACGAGCCCGCCGCGACGCCGCTGATGCCTCAGCTGACCGCCTGGCAAGACGCCGTACGCATGGCGGCGGAGGAAGACGAGGCAGCCTCCGAAGAGGTCTACGAACGCGTCCTTTCCGCCTACGATCTCGGCGACGTCCAGATGAGCATGTCGATCCTCGCCTGGCGCCAAGGCGGCCCCGCCGGGCTTTCCACGCTGGAGACCGCCTGGACGCCGGCCACGGCCGACAAGGCACGCGCCCGCCGATCATTCGAGGACTGGACTGCCGACGGCGACCCGCCCACACTGCGTGTCTGGCGCAACCGCTGGACCGCCGAAGCCGAGGGAGTCCAAATCCGCCTCGGGACCGACCACCGCTGGTATCCGTACCGCCGCGACCCCGCCGACGGTACTTGGTGGCCGCACGGCACCCCCGAACGCGACCCCGTATCCGCCCTGGCCACACTGCTCACCGACGCTGGCAAGCCAACCGAAGCGCGGCGTGTCGGGCGTTCCCTGTCCCGGTGAGGCGGATGTCGCGTGGTTGCGGGGACTTGAGCAGGGACGGCTGGGAAAGTCCGGCTATGAGCAGCCGCGCTGCGGCGTCCTCACCCGCGGTCCGTCCAATGGCCGCCCTCGGCGGCGATCGCCGAGGGCACCGGCACAGCAGGACCCGCCGGATCCGCCACAGCTGTCGCCCCGGCCTGGACCGGCACAATCCCCGGCAGGTCGGCGAAGGCCTGGGTGACGCCGGGATAACACAGCAGCACCTGCGAAAGCCCGGTGATCGACAGCACCTTGTGGGTCACCGCACCGACCGCGCACAAGCGGAGCCAGCCGCCGGACTCGACCGCACGGTGGTGGATCCGCAGCAACGCCGCCAATCCCGCACAGTCGCAGAATCCGAGCCCGGACAAGTCGGCGACCAGGTACGCCGGGCACGACGCGCCGAGGCGCCCGACATGGTCGGTCAACACCGGGGCAGAGGCTATGTCCAGCTCCCCGACGAGGACGAGGACCCGACCGGGGCCGTCGGCATGACTGCTGACCCGCAGCAGCCCGCTCGGCGCGCTATGACGTGCAGCCGACCGTGGATGACGATCATGCGGTGCGCGGGGTCCGACGAGGAAATCGTCCATGATCGACTCCGGAGACTGGCACAGAGCGGTTTCACGTCTCCGGGGTCTGGGGGGACCGGCCCAGATCGCCGGGCTCACAGCCAGGATAGAACAACCGGGCGAACAAAGCTCGCCCAAGCGGTAATACGCCACCCCGTCCATGAATGATGCGGCCGTGTTTCTCCGAGATGCCCTCCAGAAGCAGCTCTCCGCCCCGTCCAAAGCATACGCCGGCATCGCCGGCAAACCTATGAATGAGAATTCAGTGCGAGTAGGCTGCAACTAGCGGATCCACCTCCCCGGACCTTGGCGGCCGACCCCGCGCGTCATCCATGAGACGACGATCCTTGGGGAGCGATGGACATGGCCTTCACCGTGTTGCACGGCGACGACGCCGAGAGCATGATCATCCAACGACTTTTCAGCACGAGCATGGACATACATTCAACGCTCCAACTCGTCCAAGACGCCTCGACCACAAAGCTGCTCCACGAGGCGATCGACCGGCTGGACCATGCGATCAGCCAGGTCCGTATTCATGCGTTCGACGAACAGCGGGCATAGCGGCCGCAGCTTCCCGGGTTCGACGGCTCAGGGCGTGATCCAGAGACGAGATCGAGTCAAGGAGCGGGTCAGCGGGTCGCGGCTGGCGCGCGAGAGTGAAATCCGAGGAAGGGCCAGTCCATCCTGCGCAAAAATGCAAAATCTGATCCCCGGCTCGCGGACCCCGCGCAGCCGGTCCAGCCGGAACACCACGCGGCGCTGATACTGCCGCACAATAGCGATTCCGAGATTCGGTACAACGATCGCCTCCTGAACGCTTCAATCGTCAGCGTCAGTGTTAGCCTGGCGCGCTTTCAGTGGACCATCGACGGGGTGTGGCGGACAGGGCCGCAAGGCCCGGTCGGTCAGTCCGATGGCCCCTTTTCGAGGGATACGGCGACACAGCGGCCCCCCGGATGACGGTCCGGCCGGCCGCCCGGGGCTTCGCGGGCGTCGCCCGGCGAATGTCCCGGAACGCCCGGGCCGTTCGGCCCTGACCGTCTCCTGCCCGGCGACCGAGTCTGGAAGAAGCCTGATTCACGCACTGGAGAGGAGCACGACCATGACCGGACCCGTGGTCGTCGGCGTCGACGACTTCGAACACGGCGACCGCCTGATCGCCGTGGCCGTCCGGGAGGCGGAGCTGCGCGGCGTTGCGCTGTGGCTGGCCCACGCCTACCACGGCTACGCCCCGGTGACCCAGGGCGTCCCGCCGGGCTTCACACCCGAGCAGATACTGCGCGACGCAGCCGAGGAACAGTTGAGCGTGATCGCGGCGAAGGTCCGCGCGGAGCACCCTGACCTGCATGTGGAGATCGCTGCCATGTCCGGCCCGGCAGCTCCGGCCCTGGCACAGCTGGCGAACCTGGCCTCGCTGTTGGTCGTCGGCGGCCGGGGCCGCGGTGGCCTGACCGGGCAGCTGCTGGGATCGGTGTCGCTGGGCGTGCTCGCCCACGCCCACGGCCCGGTGCTGGTGGCACGCGGCTCCTGCGAGCGGGCCACGCAACGCGTCATGCTCGGCATCGACGTCGCCCAGGATCCGCGCACGGGCCCGGAAGTCCTGGAGTTCGCGTTCAAGGAGGCCGCCCGCCGCTCCGCCATCCTGTATGCCTTCTACGCCTGGGAGGACCCTGCGGATCTCTACGCCTACGGCGCGAAGATCTTCACGCACGCCCAGCACGCCGCGGCGCTGAAGCACGGCCGGGAAAGGCTGGAGACGGCGCTGGCGCCCTGGAAGCAGATGTTCCCCCGGGTACAGGTGACCGCCGATGTTGTGGCCGGGCTGCCGGCCAAGCTGCTCGTGGAAGCCACCGGCCTGGCCGACCTGGTGGTCATCGGTGGCCGCGCGCACGAGGGCAGGGACGGAATGCGAGTCGGCGCGATCGCCCACACGGTGCTGCACCACGCGGACTGCCCGGTCGCGATCATTCCCGAGAACTGACCCGTGCGAGCGCCCCGTAGCGGCCGGAAGGGCCGGTACGGGGCGCTTCCCTCGCCTTCACGCCGACCAGCACCGGGCAGCAGGCCTCGGACAGGGCGCGCATGGAGGTGGAGCCGATGGATCCGCCCGTCCGGCTCGACATCCGGGGTGCGGTCCGGACCGCGCTCGCGCCGTACACGTTCCTCGCACCCGCCAAGGACGTGATCTTCCTGTGGCGCAGGGCAGCCTGATCCCTCGGCTCGAACGAGAAGGGTCTTTCGGCCCGTCGCCCACAGGCAACTCGGCATTACCGTCGCCTCAGGACATCGATGCGTGCCACGGGAGGCTGGGCAGTGGCTGCCGCACCACTGAGACGAGCGCGACGGCGGGCCCGCACCGGCAGTGCCGTGCTCACTTTCGGCCGGCAGCGGTCAAGCGGAGACACCGAGCAGATTCTTGGAAAGTAGGGCCCAAAGACCCTTCTGCCCGCATCCGGGCCGCGGTGACGATCGAGTCATGACCGTGGGACAGCGCATGGAGCGCTTCACAGAGGCCGAGGCCTTGGACCTCGCCGCGACTGTACCGGTCGGCCGGATCGTCTACAGCCGCTACGCGCTGCCGGCTGTCTTCATCGTCAACTTCCGGCTGGACGGCCGCGACCCGGTGTTCCGGACCCGCAAGGGCTCGATGTTCGGCGCCGGCGTGGCCGAGACCGTCGTCGCCTTCGAAGTCGACCGGATCGACGAGGCGGCACACGAGGGCTGGTATGTGACCTTCCTGGGCCGCGCCAAGCTGATCACCAGCCCGGCTGAGCAGACCCGGCTGGCCGGGCTGGGCGTCGATCCGTGGGCGCCGGGCGAGCGGGAGCGCTACATCAAGATCGCGACCGAGAAGGTCGTCGCG
Source organism: Catenulispora sp. GP43 (assembly GCF_041260665.1). Taxonomy (NCBI): domain Bacteria; kingdom Bacillati; phylum Actinomycetota; class Actinomycetes; order Catenulisporales; family Catenulisporaceae; genus Catenulispora; species Catenulispora sp. GP43. The sequence continues at coordinate 39,830 of NZ_JBGCCT010000023.1, forward strand.
CGGCGATCCCGCACCACCCCGACGACGAGCACGACGGGTGAGAGCCGGTGGCGGGAGTCCTGGGCGGCCCGGCACGGCACGCTCCTGGGACCGATGAGCCAAACACGGCGGCACGCAGTGCCCTGTCACGTGATAGCGGGGTCTGACGGACCGCGCCGGGAGAGGGTTCCGACGTTGCCGCATGTCCACATACAAACTCTCGGACACCATCACCGACGAGGCCGCCGTACTGCTGGCGGACATCCTGCCCACCGCCTACGAAGTCGGCACCTCAACGGCCGGGTACAGCCCGGCGACACCGCCGGAACTGATCAGGGACAGAGAGGATGATGGCCATGTATCGGAAGTGGCCGGCGGCACTGCTCGCCGGCGGCCTGCTCGGCTTCGCCGCCGCGGCCTACCCGGCCCTGTGGCGGGACCGCTGCTTGAACTGGGGCGCCCGGGACGACGAGGTCTCCCGGGAGATGCCCGGCGACAAGCTCCTGCCCGAGGCCCCGGTGGTGACCACCAGGGCGATCGGCGTCGCCGCGCCCGCCTCGGCGATCTGGCCGTGGCTGGTGCAGATGGGGCCCGGACGCGGCGGCGCCTACACCTACGACTGGATCGAAAACCTTCTCGGCCTGAACATGCACAGCGCGGACGAGATCGTCCCCGGACTCCAAACCCTCGCCGCCGGCGACGAGATCCCGCTCGGTGACAAGCTGCGAATGCGCGTCGAAGTCCTCGAACCCGAACACGCGATGGTGATGCGCTCCGATGACGGCACATGGGTATGGGCATTCGGGCTCTACCCCGAGGCCCCGTCGGCGCCGGGCGCCGGCCTGACCCGTCTGGTCAGCCGCAACCGGATCCAGGACCCGAGGACCGGCATGGTGGCCAGCGCGTTGTCCATGTACCTCATGGAGCCGGGCAGCCTGGTCATGGAGCGGAAGATGCTGCACGGGATCAAGGAACGGGCCGAGCGTCTTGCTTCCTGAGAAGGACCGTACGCCAGCCGGAACTCCTCCGAGCGATGTACACGGTCCAGAACCGGGTGAGGCTCACGACGGAATCCGGGCCCTTCGGCCTTGCCGCACAGGGGACAACGGCCGTTCCGTGGGACGCGGCGGCCGAGGCAGGCTGATATCAGGACCCGTCCCGGCGGTCGCGTCGGCCCTGCGAGGAGAAGCAATGACACACGTGTGGATAAGCACTTCGGAAGGCGACCTCCTGCGCGCCGACCAGGTTCGGCAGATCAACCTCGTCGAGGGCCTGCGCGTCGTGACCACCAGCGGCAGCCAGTTCCTGCTCGCCGAAGTCCAGGGACACGAGGCCACCTTGGCCGCCGCCCGCGCCCTGGCGACCGCGATGGCCGACGCGGCGGCGTCGTCCCACGCGGCCGAGATCGACATCTCGCGCGAGGGGGTCGGCTGGAAGGTGCACCTGACAGCCATGGCGGAGCAATCATGATGATGTGTCACGGCAGCGGCCGCGGCTGGATTCTCGGCTGGAACTAGATCCTGACGGCCGCCTGGTCGGCATAGTCACGCCGTCCGAACTCAGCCGGGCGCTGCGCTGGGCGCAGGTGAACCGGCCCTGAAACGGGGGCCTCGGGGTGGGTCCCCGGCGCCGACGTCCACCGCACGGCAAAACGGCCCGTACAGTACGGGCCGTTTTGAATCTGACAGCAAAGGAACCTGCAAGGTGGGCTCCCTTCGCCGGAACCCTCCGGCTCAGGTGGTGGAGGTCGCCTTCCAGCCTCGTCAGCCTTCCAGCTTCTCAGCCCGTCTGGTCACGCGATCCCGTTCCTTTCAAGATCGCATTCCGTGTCAGGCTCCCTCGCTCGCCCTGCAGGTCCACTCCTGACGTTAGTCCTTATCCGCGGCTCCACCAGGGCCGAAAGACCTGTTTCCAGACAGTCGGAGACCATCTGCCCCGGCCACGCCCGATCCGCACGTTCGAACCGGACCCGTTGATCGCCTGACCGCGCCGCTACGAGAAACGGACCAGCCCTCCCCACCTGCACGGACGACATTCTCGGCACCGACAGGGTTCTAGCCGCGAACCAGCCTGCGGAACGTCGCCATGATCGGCACGACGGCCAGGGCGGCGACGCCCACCGCGATCAGGACGGCGTTCCCGGCCGGGACGTGCGGCGCCGGGCTGCCGGTGAACGCGCGGTCCACGGCTGCCAGGGTCCCCGCGCACACGACGGCACCCACGGCGATACCGCCCAGGGCCACGAACCCAGCCTGCCAGGCGAACATCGCTCTGAGCTGCCGCCGCTCGGCCCCGATGCGGCCCAGCATGTGCACCTGCCGGCGGCGCTCCAGGGTGGACACCACCAGGGTGTTGATCATCGTGGCCGCGGCGAGCACGGCGATCACCGCGAGGATGAGGTTGTCACCGAAGTTGTTCATCGCGTTGTCTTTCTGCACCCGCGCGTCGGCGCCCTGCTTGTCGACCACCTGTACCCCGGGCAGTGTCGCCGCTACGGACTTGAGCTGTCCGGCGTCGCCGCCGTCCACCAGGATCCGGTTGTAGGCCGCGGCGGTGCCGGTGTGGCCGGTCGCGGCCGCCTCCGGGAGGAGGACGTCGCCGAGGGCGAGCGAGCGTGCGTAGATCGCGCTGACCGTTCCGGAGTAGGGCGTGCCGTCCGGGAGGTACACCTTGACCTTCGATCCGACGCGCACCTTCATGGCGTCCGGGGAGGCCTCCAGCGCGCTCAGGGCGATCTGGCCGGGCTTGAGCTCGGCGAGGCTGCCGGCGGTGACGCCGAGGTCGAGCAGGCCGCCGACCGGGCCGGCGGACAGGACCGCGCCGCCCGCGGACCGCAGATCCGGGTCTGACACCACCAGGTCCGTCGTCTCGACGCCGGCGACCGCCGTCACGCCCGGCAGCGCCCGGATCCGGTCGGCGGCCACGGCGTCCAGGCCGGGGCCTTCGAGGAGGTGCTCGGCGGTGACGGAGCGCGCGGCCTGGGTCGTCGTCGCGTGCGCGATCGTGGTGTCGGAGAACTGCACCGCGCCGGTCATGGCCACCGCCATGGCGACCGGGACGATCGCGGACGACGTCCGGCGCGGCAGAGCCCTTATACCGGCCAGGGCGAGCCGGGCCGACGGGCCGCTGCGGACGAGGGGACGCAGCACCGCGACGGACAGCCGGACGAGGACCGGGCCGAGCAGCGCGGCCGCGGTCATGCCGAGCAGCAGCATCGGCATCGCCAGGGAGAGCTGGCCGCCCGCACCGTTCTGGTTCATGGTGGCGAAGTCCAGGACGACGACGCCAGCCGCCACGCCCAGCCCGAGCAGCGTGCGGATCACGCCGGGCCGCCGCGACTCCGTCTGCCCCTCCCGCACCGCCTGCGCCGGGCTGACGCGGGACGCGCGGCGGGCCGCGGCCATTCCGCTGAGCACACAGACCGGCAGCAGGATCGCCAGCACGATCGGGATGACTCGGAGCTCGACCGAGGCCGTGGCGCCGGGTGGGAGGATCCCGTGGCCGGCCAGGATGTCGACGGCGGCGAAGCCCAGAAGCGTGCCCGGCAGGAAGCCGAGCAGGGTGCCGGCCAGCGCGATCAACGCCTGCTCTAGCAGGATCGCGGTGCGTATCTGCCCGCGTTTGGCGCCGATCGCGCGCAACAGGGCGAAGCGGCCACGGCGCATGTTCACCGACAGCGCGGTGGTACCGGCGAGTGCGAACAGGGCGGAGCCGATCAGCAGCGGGAACACGGCTGACGCGAACTCGTTGCCGGTGCTGCGGTCGATGGCGACCGTCGGGTCGGCGAGGTCGCCGCGGTCCGCGCCGGTGGCGATCGTGTAACCGGCGCCGCCGGGCAGGGCGGTTTTGATCCGGGCGGCGAGCGTGCCGGGACCGACACCCGGCGCGGCCTTCACCGCGACGAGGTCGACGACGCCCGGGCGGTGCGTTCCGGAGGGGAAGCCGGTCTCGCCGGTCGCCGCGGCGACGCCGGGCACCCGGGCCAGGTCGGCGGCCAGCGTCTCGGGAACGCCGCGATAGGCCGGGAGCGGCACGCTGATGTCGGCGCTGCGCACCTTGGTGTCGCCCGCCACGACGACGTCAGCGCTTGCCAGCCGGCCGGGCGACGCTGGGGTATGCGACCACAGGACGGACAAGGCGGCGATGATGAGGACGGCGGTGAGGGTGGCGGCTATCAGGGTTCCGACGACGGGGCCGGGGCGACGGCGCAGGCCTGCAAGGCGCCAGCTGCCGGTTTTCCAGCCGCCGGTCTTCCAGCCGCCGGTGGTCCAGTCGTTCGTCCCGGTCGCGCTCATCGGTCGCCGCCTTCAGCCGCAACCGCAGCCGCAGCCGCGCTGACGCCGGCTTTGCGCGCGCCATACGCCGCGCGGGCGTCCGCCCGGGCCCCGTACTCGTACAGCCGCGCGGCCACCATCGCGGGATCGGGCGCGGTCACCACCGCCTCGATCCGGCCGCCGTCCACGAAGACCGCCTGATCGCAGAAGCGCACGACCTGCGGGTCGTGGGTGACGATCACGACTGTCGCGCCGTCGGCGGTCTCCCGCAGCAGGCTCAGCACGTTGTGCGCGGTATAGGGGTCGAGCGCGCCGGTCGGCTCGTCGGCGAAGATCACCTCCGGCCGCGAGACCAGCGCCCGCGCGATCGCCGCCCTCTGCTGCTGCCCGCCCGACAGCTCCGACGGCAGCCGCCGCAGATGCCCGGCGGTCAGTCCGACGCGCGCCGCCGCGTCCGCGATCCCGTCCCGCTCCACCCGCCGGTGGCCCAGCCGCAGTGGCAACGCGATGTTCTCGGCGATCGTCAGTTCCGGGACCAAGTTCAGCCCCTGGAACACGAACCCGATCCGCTGCCGCCGCAACACCGTCTGTCGCCGATCGGACAGCGCCTCGAGGTCCTTGCCACACAGGTGCACCGAACCCGAGCTCGGCTTCTCCAGTCCCGCGGCGCACTGCAGCAGCGTCGACTTCCCGGATCCGGACGCCCCCAGCACGGCGGTGAACGACCCGGCCGCGAACGCGAGCGACACCCCGTCCAGCGCGGTCACCCGCCCGCGGCCCCGTCCGTAGTACTTGGTCACGCCGTCCAGACGGACCGGGGCGACGGGGTGTTCGTATTCGTATCCTGCGAAAGGCGCGCCAGTTGTGGTTGCGGTCATGGACTCCAGCATGATCGTCAAGCGTCGCCGAACCCACCGGGTACGCCACCGAATCCGGGGTGGGGTTAACCGGGGGGCCGGGGCAGGGGCGGCCGCAGCATCGGCCCGTGACGCGAGCGGCGCGCTCTACGAGTACCGATCAGCCACTCGGCCGGCACGGACGAGGTTCTCGGCAAGGACACCGCCATGCTCGTGGCGCTCAGGAATGCTCTTTGACGTAGCCCAGAATCAGTTCACTGATACCGTCTATCTCGTCGTCGGTCAGCTCGGGGAACACCGGCAGCGCCAGCACCGAGCCGGTGAGCGCGGCCGCGTTCGGGGCCGGCTCGGCGCGGTGCGGGTGGTGGTCGAACGCGCCGTGCTCGTGTAGCAGGTACGGGTAGCAGGCCATGGTGGTGACGCCGCGCTCCAGCAGGTGCGCGTGTAGACCGTCGCGGTCTGCGACCCGGATCGTGTACTTGTGGTGGGCGTGCCGGCCCGGTGCGTGGCTGAACGGGACGCCCACCGGTGAGCCGTCGAAGTTGCGGTCGTAGCGCGCCGCCAAGGCCGCGCGGCGGTCGATCCAGCCGTCCAGGTGCGGCAGCTTCACATCGAGGATCAGGGCCTCGAAGGGGTTGATCCTGCTGTTGAGGCCGAGCCAGTCGTGCCGGAAGCCGCCCGTCGAGCCGTAGGAGCGTAGGGCCAGGGCCATCTCGGCCAGTTGTGCGTCGTTCGTCAGGACCGCGCCGGCGTTGGACTGGCTGCCCAGGTGCTTGGTCCAGTTGAAGCTCACGGCCGATGCCGCGCCGACCGTGCCCACCGGGCGGTCGCCGTCGCGGGCGCCCAAGGCCTGGGCGCAGTCCTCGATCAGTGCGATGCCGTGCTCGCGGGCCAGGTCCGCCAGCGGGGTCAGCGGCAGTGCCTCGCCGAACAGGTGGACCGCGACGATCGCCACGGTCTGCGGTGTGATCGCCTCGGCGACGCGCGCGGGGTCCATCAGGTACGAGTCGGGGGCGGTATCGACGAAGACCGGCTGGAAACCGGCGCGGACGATGGCGGCGGCTGTGGCGTAGAAGCCGAAGTCGCACGTGATCACCTCGCCGCCGGGCGGCAGGCTGAAGCAGTTGAGCGCGATGGTCACCGCATCGGTGCCCGAGGCCACTCCCACCGCGTGACCGACGCCGGCGTAGCTCGCCAGCGATGTCTCGAACGCCGCCATGGCCCGGGCCGCTGCGTCGTCGTCGGCGAGGTCGAAGCCGCGCAGGGCTCGTTCGAACTCGGGGGCCAGAGCGGCGTGCTGACGACTGTTGGAATGGAACGCGATCAAGGTTTCGTCCCCCCGTGGCCTTGATAAAGGGCCTTAGTAAAGCCCTCTTACACGAGGGGGAGAGTACCTCAGAACACGAACATGGTCTAGACCTTGACCGGGCATCGGGCCCGTGGCAGCGTTTCTGTTCGAACCACCAGGGCACGGGGGGATTTTCAGCCAACTGATTCAGGCGACGCATGGCTTCGGCCTGCGCGCAAGGCTCCCCTGCGCCGACGACGTCGACCGAGGGGTCAGTCTTGACATCGCCCGACGAACTCAAGCTCTACGACATCGCCCGGCCCGGCAACCGAGCCGACCTGCCGGTCGTCGCACTCGACGAGGCGCACGCCCCGAACAAGATGCTCGCCCATCCCGACCTGGTGCGGAAGTTCGTCGCCGGCGAGGACTTCCGGCCGATCCACATGCGGATCGGCATCATGGGCGCCTGCAACATGCGCTGCAACTTCTGCAACTTCCACTCGCCGAACGAAGAGAACTTCTACGACCTGTTCTCCTTCAAGGACTCCATCCCCACCGCCAAGGCCTCCGGCCTGATGCGCGAGTTCGCCGCCACCGGCGGCCGCGCGGTGACCTTCTGCGGCAGCGGCGAGTGCACCATCCACCCCGGGTACACCGAGATCTGCCAGGCCGCGCACGATGCCGGCTTGCGGATCGGCCTGATCACCAACGGCTCCCGGCTCGGCGTGGACAAGGTCGCGGACTGTGTCGCCGCCACCCACACCTGGGTCCGCATCGGCATGAATGCGGGCAGCGAGGAGAACTTCAACCGGATCACCCGGGACCACGACCAGACCTACGCGACCTTCGGCGACACGCCCCGCCGCCTGCGCGACGCGGCCGTGGACCCCGAGTTCCGGGTGGGGTTCAACTTCGTGATCACGGCGGAGAACTACCACGAGATCCGGCCGGCCGCCGAGCTCGCGGCCCGCTCCGGCGCGCACTACATCCGGTTCGAGCCGGAGTTCTACTCGGCGCTCGGCCACCAGACGGTCGAGGACATCATGGCGGAGGTCTCCGAGGCGCTCAACGAGGTCGCGGGACTGAGCACCGAGGAGTTCGAGGTCTCCATCCCGAAGCTGGACCGCGGCCCGATGGACCAGGTGGAGGAGGTCGAGGGAGACTTCGAGCACTGCCACTACAGCCGGTTCGTCACGGCGGTCGGCGCCGACGGCAACCTCTACCCGTGTCCCCAGGTGCACCTGAACAGCCGATACCTCATCGGCAACGTCCTGGAGGACGGCTACCTCCAGGTCCTCGAAGGCGGTAAGCGCGCGGAGTGGGAGGAGAGCAATCCGCGCCGTACCGACCTGTGCAAGTCGTGCTTCTACCGCCCGCAGAACGAGCTTCTCGAATGGGTGAAGCGGGGCAACGTGCACCTCGACGAGGTCCTGGACACCTACGCCATCGAGATTCCGCGGACACTGCATGCCGACTTCGTCTGACGGCTTCGCGGCCTCGGCCTCGGCTCCGGCGCAGGCCGACGCGGGCGCGCTCGGGTCGCCGCTGCCGCCGGTGCCGCCGGTGCCGAGGCTGCATCCGCGGCCCGACCGCGGCGGGTTCGAGCCCTGGCGCCGACGCGTCCGCGCCGCCGTCGCCCGGCTCGCAGCGGCACCCGCCGACCTCACTGGAGCGCTTCAGGCCGAGCTGCTGGCGACGTCGACGGCAGCGGGCCTGGCGCATGAGACGTACCGGATCCAGGCGGCCGACATCGGATTCACCGCGGTTCTCACGCGGTCGCAGGAGCGGCCCGGACCCCTGCCCGGCGTCGTCGTGTGTCCCGGCCGCAACGCCGTGGCCGGCCAGGTCGCGGGAGCGGAGGCGCCGGACTTCCCGGACCGCGCGGTCGCGGCGCGGCTCGCCGAAGCCGGATTCCTGACGCTGACCCTCGACTACGGCTTCGCCGGCAGCCTGGATCCGGACCGGCTGGCCGGCCGCGACGAGGCCGCCGTCCTGGCTCATCAGTACGCTGCGATCGGTCGGCCGCTGCTGGGCATCCTGGCCCGCAACGCCGCGATCGCACTGCGCTGGCTGGAGGGCGACGGTGGCGCGCAGCCGGGTCGCGTCGGCCTGTTCGGGCACAGCCTCGGCGGCGCCGTCGCGCTGCACGCGGCGCTTTCGCTCGACCGCCCGGTGCCGGTCTGCACCGCGAGCCACCTGGGCGGGTACCGGATCCTCGGCTACGGGCATCCGGCCCTGCTGCTGCCCGGCATCGCGCGGCACGCGGACCTGGCCGACCTGTACGGTGCGCTGGCGCCGGCTCCTGTGCAGCTGCAATACGGGACGCTCGACCCCGAGCTCGACCCGGCCGACAGCGCGGCGGCCGGCGCGGCGGTCGCCGGGATCTACGCGGCGGCCGGTGCCGGCGACCTCGTCGAACTGCGCGAGCTGCGCATGGGGCACGGCACGTCGGTCGCGGACGCTGTCGGGTTCTTCGAACGCACGCTGGGCACCGACGACGCTGCCGGCACACAGAAGCGGCCGACTCCGATCGCCGGCGTCCGCATCCATTTCGACACCGCGATGCGCGAGGAAGTCACCGACGCGGTCGACGAGATCCTCGATTCCGGCATGCTGACGCTCGGGGCGAAGGTCGCCGAGTTCGAGAGGGAACTCGAAGCGTGGACCGGCGGGCCCACGGTGGCGGTCGACTCCGGCTCGGCTGCGCTGGAAATGGCGATGCGCCGGATCGACGTGGCCGGCCGCGTCGTCCTGACCCCGGTCAACACGTTCTACGCCACCGCCGCGGCCGCGCTGCGAGCCGGCGCCGACGTCGACTTCGTGGACCTCGAACCTGAGGGCCTGGGCATGGACCCGGACGCGCTGGCCGAACGGCTGAGCGTCTACGGATCGCGGGTCGCGGCCGTCGTCACAGTGCACATCGGCGGCTTCGTCTCCCCGGCGCTGCCCCGGATCATCGAGCTCTGCCACGCCCGCGGCATTCCGGTGATCGAGGACGTCGCGCACGCCTTCGGCAGCGCACTGGACGGCCGGCGGGCCGGGTCGATCGCCGACCACGGCGCCTTCTCCTTCTACCCGACGAAGGTCCTGACCTCCGCCGAAGGCGGTGCCGTCACGGCGTCCGACCCGGAAGCGCTGGACGTCATGCGCAGGCTGCGCGACCACGGTCGCACCAAGCCCGGCGCGACCACCCACGACTGCCTGGGCAGCAACTGGCGGATGAGCGAAGTCCACGCCGCAGTCGGCCTGGCCCAGCTCCGGGTGTTCGGTGAGCGGGTCGCTCAGCGCGCCGCCATCGCAGAGCGCTACGACGCGTGGCTGGCACAGGTCGGCGGGCTGCGAATCGTCCCGCCTCCGCCCGGCTGCTCGACCACTTGGTACAAGTACATCGCCGAGTTGCCCGAGGACGTGGACCGTGCGGCGCTGAAGGCGAGACTGCGCTCGCAGCACGGTGTGGCGCTGGCCGGTGAGGTCTACGACCTGCTGCTCACTGATCAGCCGATCTTCTCCGCGCTGCGTGCACCGGGCCGGTTCCCGCAGGCCGAGCGGTTCGCCGCGCGCCACATCTGCCTGCCGATCTACGCCGGCCTGTCCGTCGGGGACCAGGAACGGATCGTCGCGGCGTTGCTCAAGGAACTGACATGAGCGGCAGTCTGGCGGGCTCGTCGGTTCCGCTCGTGCGCCTGGGAGAGTGGTACAGCTCGCTCGACACCGCACCGGCGCCGGCGCCCGGCCTGCCCGAGCTGTCCATGGCGCCCGAGATCCTGGTCCGCAGCGACGCCAGACGGCTGCGGTCCCGAGCCGCGGTACCGGTCCCGGACCGGGCTTCGCGGGTCGAGATCCTGTCCCGGGCCTTGGAGCTGTACTTGCGGGGCGACGTCGAGGTCGGTGCCGAGGTCGGTGCCGAGGTCCAGTCGCCCGAGGATTTCAAAACCCTGATGTGGCAGGCGGCGGGGCTGTCGGAGGTGCTGGTCGACCGCTGGAGCGGCATGCTCGTCGACGAGCTGGCCGGACTGCACCAGCAAGCCGCGTCACAGGAGCCTGATGCCGCGGACGGTGTCCGGATCGGCCTTGTGTGGCTGCCCGGCAACACCTTCACGTGCCTGATCGCGGTGTTGGAGACGGCGTTGTCCGGAGCCGCCGTGTGGGTACGCCCCAGCACGCGCGAACCGTACTCCGCACTGCGCCTGGTCTCGGCGATGCTTCAGGCGGGGTGGCCCCGCGAGCTGGTCGGCTTCTATCCCTGCGCGCAGTCCGTGCTCCGGCCGCTCATCGCGGTGACGGATCGCCAGATCGTCTACGGGGGCGCCGATGTCTGTGCCGCCCTGCGCGACGTGCCGAGCGCCGTACTCCGGGGGCCGCTGCGGGTGTGCGCCGTCGTGCCGCAGAACGCCGATGCCGAATCGGCGGCGGCGTGGCTGGCTCCGCTGATCGCCTCGGACTCCGGCCGTTTCTGCACCGCCGTCCGCGCGGTCTTGTGCCTCGGCGAGCCCGACACGATCGCCAAGGCGCTGGCCTCCCGTCTCGACGCGATCCCGTTCGCGCCTTCCGACCCCGACCTTCCGTTGGCTGCTTTCCCTCGCCGGGACCGTGCGGCCGCGCTCGCCGCGTCGGTCGAGGGGATGCTCGGCGCGGGCGACATCCGCCTCACCGCGCGGCCGGTGCTCGGCAGCCACGACGGAACCGCGTTCCTCGCGCCGACGCTCTTCCTTCTCGAAGGCCGCGAAGACGCCGCGTGGGATGATCCTGCGCTCATGGGATACGAAGCTCCGTTCCCCGTGGCCTCCGTGCTGGCGGTGACGTCGCAGCAGGCTGAAACCCTGACCGCCGGCGCGGACGTCGTCCACCGGATGCCGGCGGCGGACTCGTGGAGCGTGCGATGACTACGACCACGACCACGACCTCATCGAGCTTCGAACTCGCGGACGCCGCGTCCATGGCCGACGAGCTACGGCGCGCCGTGCCGGAACTCGCCGTCGACCTGGACGAGTGGACCCGCCGGATGATGCGCTGGCACTTCTCCGAGGACACCGGTGCGCCGCTGTGGCTGGATCGGCGCGACCAGCTCGGCTTCGATCCGCTGAGCGACGTGACGTGCTTCGAGGACCTACGCCGGTTCGGCGTGTTCGACAAGGGACGGCTGCGCGGCGCCGCCGTGCGCGACCTCCTGCCGCGCGGCTACGCGGGCCGGCCGTTCCGGGTCTTCGAGACCGGCGGCAGCAGCGGCCGCCCCTGCCGCATCGTCAGTGTCACGCACACGGCCGACGACGTCCGCGCGTACGCGGCGATGCTGCGCGTGCGGGGTGTCGCAGGGCACGACATCATCGCCATGACCCCGAGCGGACCGCACGACTACGGGCACTTCGTCCAGGCGCTCGGGGACAGCTGGCACGGCGCCGTGTGCGCGGTGGACTTCGACCCTCGCTGGGTCAAGGAAGAACTGCGCGACGGCGCCGACCCGGACGGATACGTCGCCCATCTGGTGGCCCAGACCGAACAGCTGCTGCGGCGCCGGGAGGCCGGGCTGCTGTTCGCGACCACCAAACTGCTGCTGGCACTGGCGGCGCGGCTGGAGCACCCGCTGGCGGACTACGGCGTCCGCGCGGCCTGTACCGGCGGGACGTCGGGCACGCTGGAAGAGGAACGCTTCCTGCGCGAGGAGTTCCTCGGCGGCGTCCAGTGGATCGACACCTATGGCAACACCCTGGTGGGCCACGCTCTCCAGGCCGATCCGGGGCCGGACGGCCGCCCGCGCGGCTATCACCTCCCGCCGCCCCTCGGAGTGATCCGGGTCGCCGACCCGGACGACTGGACGTCCGACGTCGCCTACGGCGGGCGCGGCCGCGTCGTCACCACGACGCTGCTGCGGGATCTGTTCATCCCGAACCTGATCGAGCGCGACAGCGCGGTGCGGATGCCGCCGCACCCCTGGTTCCCCTGGGACGGGGTCAGCCAGGTCGCCCCCTTCGGCCGCGGCGATGTCGCCGAAGCCGTCGAAGGCGTGTATTGAACCGCCGGTTTTTGGAAGGGATGTGATTGCGCTGTACAGCTCAAACGGGGTCCCCGTCGAGTTCGACAGCCGGTACTTCGCGCCCATGCGGGACAGTACCGAGCTGCTCGGCCGTCCGCGGGAGCTGCGTGACCGCTACCAGCAGGACGGGTATGTGTTGTTGCGCGGCATCCTCGACCCGGTCGAGGTGATGCGGATCCGCGGCGCCTACTTCTCGCTGTTCCCCGAGGGCTATCTCAGGCCGGGGACGGCGCCCGCCGCCGGCGTCTACTCGGGACAGACCGCGCCCGCCATGCCGCACGGCGTGGCCGGACACCCGGCCCACACCTTCGTCCGCAGCGCCGAGTACGCCCGGTTCGCCGAGGCACCGCGCCTCGCCGAGCTCGCCGAGGTGCTGCTCGACGGTCCGGTGGCGTTGCTGCCGCGCAAAGTGCTGCGGCACTTCGACCGGGAGAGCAAGCAGGCGTCGCGGGCCCACGTGGACCGGGCCTACCCGAGCGGCGGGGATATGGTGACCGCGTGGATCACGCTGGGCGACTGCCCGATCGACCGCGGCGGGGTGATCTACCTGTCCGATTCGCAACGCCTGCCGGCCGAGGCCGGGGACCTCGAACGGAGCGTCACCGACCGGCCGTACGACCCGCGCCCGATCAGCCACGACCTGGCCTGGACCGCGCGCACGGTCGGCGGGCGCTGGCTGTGGACGGACTTCCGGGTCGGCGACGTCGCGCTGCACTGCCCTGACCTCATCCACGCGTCGCTGGACAACACCACAGACATCGCGCGGCTGTCCACGGACCTGCGGTTCCAGCGCGCGGAAGAGCCGGTGGACCCGCGCTGGGCCGTGCCGTGGGCCGCGGACGACGGGGCATAGACCTTCGGGTCTGGCCTTCGCCGGGCCCGGCACACCACCACACCGCCCACGTGCGCAGCCCATCGCGGCGCACCTGACGACGTAACGTTCCTTGGAGACACCCCTTGCCCTTCGTGGAAGCACCCGGCGGCCGACCCGGGCTCGCCCGGCGGCTCGCCGCCCATGTCTACCTCGACACCTCGCCGGACGTGGCGTTGAGCGCCGCCGACTACTTCGAGCTGAGCCACACGGCGTACCAGCGGGTCCACGCGTGGATCAGAGACCTGGCTTCGACGCGGGACGTGCTCCGGGCCGCGCTGCACGCAGCGGAGCAGGACCCGGACGACGTGCCGGCGCACCGCGCCCTGGCCGCCGAGCTGCTGGCCCTGCTCGAGGCCGCCCCCGATCTCGAAGCGCAGGCCCTCGAGCTGGTCGCGGACGCCGACGCGCAGATCTGGATCGACTACTGGCTCGGCGAGGAGCACCGAGGATCCGGCGCGGTGCCGAGCTACGACACGTCGACGCTCAACACCCTTCCTTGGCCGTCGCGGTCTGAGAGCGCCTCGCCGAGGACGCAGGTGATCATCCCGTTCCGCGATGCCGGGCTCGGCCCCCGGACCCGCAACCTGCTGGCCTGCCTGCGCACGCTGTACGACCAGGACGACTCGGCCGGCGCGATCCGGATCGTCGTCGTCGAGACCGACCGCTCGCCGCACGCCCGGGACCTGTTGCCGCCGTTGGTCGACGACTACGTCTTCGCCCCCAAGGCCGGGCTGTTCAACAAGTCGTGGGCGGTGAACGTCGGCCTGCGCCACGGCGGGCTGCCCGGCGTGAACGGCACTGCGCCGATCACCTGCGTCCTCGACGCGGACATCCTCATCGCGCGGGACTACGTCGCCACGAACGTCGAGCGCCTCGCGAGCGACGGGCACGAGGCGCACCTGACCTACCGCCGCATGTTCTCCATGGACGCGCCCTCCACGGACCTCGCCATCCACACGCGCCTGGCCGAGGGCGCCGCGACCGCCGAGATGAGCGCGCTGCGAGGTCTGCTGCTGCGCGACACGCCGGGTGGTTCCCTGTGGGCCACCACCGAGGCGCTGCACCGCATCGGCGGCTTCGACGAACGGTACGAAGGCTGGGGCGGAGAGGACGACGACGTGATCGCCCGGTTGTCGCAGCGGGCGGCGTTCACCATCTACGACGATCCGCTGCTCCACCTGAACCACCCGCGGCCGCCGATGACCAAAGAGGACGGACAAGCCCTCAACGGGCACCTGCTCGAGACCCACCGGGGCGACGATGCCTGGACCGGTGCCGATGGCTACGGCGATCCGAGGCGGTTCGCCGCCGGGGTCGAGTCGCCGGAGTGACGGGGGTGGGTGCGCCAGGGCAGTTCTCGGAGGCGGAGTCGGCAGCGAACCAGGCAGGCTCGGCAGGCTCGGCGATCCAGGCAGGCTCGGCAGGCTCGGCAGGCTCGGCGGGCTCGGCGGGCTCGGCGGGCTCGGCGGGCTCGGCGGGCTCGGCGATCCAGGCAGGCCCGACGGGCTCGGCAGGCCCGACGGCTCGAGGCGGGCCGGCGGAAGGGCCGGAGCCGACCGGCCTCACCGACCTCACCGACCTCACCGGCCGCGTCGGCCGCGCACGCCTGGCGGTGCTCGGCGTCTTCTTCTCCGTCGGCTTGCTGCTCGCGTCCTGGTTCACACAGATCCCGCAGTTCAAGACCGGGCTCCGGCTCAGCGACGCCGGGCTCGGCGCGGCTCTGCTGTGCCCGGCTGCGGGCGCGCTCATCTCGATGCAGGCCGCCGGACGGCTGGCGCGCCGGCACGGCAGCGCCGGGCTGATCCGGGTGTCGGCCCTCGTGCTGCCGACGGCCATGGCGCTGATCGGCACGTCCAACGGACTGGCGACGCTCGCGGTCACCCTGTTCGTGCTCGGACTCGTCGACGGCGTTCTTGACGTGTCGATGAACGCGCACGCCGTCGCCGTGGAGCGGGCGCTGGGACGCCCGGTGCTGCACAGTACGCACGCGGCGTTCAGCCTCGGAACGATCGCCGGAGCCGTCGGCGGCGGCATCGCCGTCTGGGACCACGTCTCCCGGCTCGGCTTCCTCTGCGGGGCGGCGCTCGTCGCGACGGCGGTCGCGGCCTGGGCGTCGACCGGTCTGCTCCCCGCGGCTGTGGACCGGCAGGACCCGGCGACCGCCGACTCGGCAGAGGCGGGACGACCGAGGCGCCGCGCCCTGCCGCTCGTGGGCTGGGGCCGCTTCGTCATCGTCCTCGGTCTGCTCGGCGCCGGCTGCCTGCTCGCCGAAGGCGCCACTGAGAGCTGGGGCTCGGTCTTCCTGCGCGATCAGCGGCACGCGGCTCCCGCCCTGGCCGCCAGCGCGTACCTCGTCTTCACCGCGGTGCAGTTCGGCGGCCGGCTGATGGGGGACCGGCTGCACCTGCGCTGGGGCTCGGTGGCGCTGGTGCGCCGGGGCGCCGCGACGGCCGCCGCCGGACTGTGTCTCCAGCTTCTGGCGCCCTGGGCCCCGCTCGCGCTCGTCGGCATCTCGTTCTACAGCCTCGGCCTGTCGGTGCTCGTGCCGATCGTGTTCGGCGCTGTCGGCCACCGCAGCGAGACCGAACACGGAGCGTCGGCCACCACCGAGGCGGTGGCGCGATTCACGACCCTGAGTTACGCGGGCTACCTGCTGGGGCCGGCCGCCCTCGGCTGGATCGCTCAGCTCACCGGCCTCACCTGGGCCCTGTCGACCATCCTGCTCATCCTCGGCGCGGTCTTCGCTCTGGCGCACTGGACCGAAGGCGCGCTGCCGACCGCGACGGCGGACGGGTCCGACTCCGTGACGACGACCGCACCCCTGGCACCGGTAAAGGAACCTGTCTCATGAGGCGCTACGAACTCGTCGGCCGCCGCGACCTCGCACTGCGGGACGTCCCGGTGCCGCAGCCGGGTCCCGGCGAGGTCCTGATCCGGGTCGGCGCCTGCACCATCTGCAACCGCAGCGACCTGGTGTACTACCACTACCTCGGAGAGCGGGACCACTGTGCCCAGGGCTTCTTCGGGCACGAAGTCTCCGGCACGGTCGAAGCCGTCGGCGCCGGAGTGACCAGGACCGAACCCGGCGCGAGGGTCTTCGCCCGCGCGCCGCTGAGCGGCGGCTACGCGGACTTCGCGCTGGTCCGTGAGATCAGCGTCGGACACCTGCCCGACCAGATCCCGTTCGAGCAGGGCGCGATCCTGCAACTGCTGCCGCTGGCCGTCCACGCCACGCGCGGCGTGCGGCTCGGCGACCGCGTCGCCGTCATCGGCCAGGGCCCGGTCGGCCTGATGACGCTCCAGGTGCTGGCCAGGCGCGGGGCCAGCGACATCGTGGTGGCCGACCTCGACCCGTGGCGCCTGGAACGCTCCCGGGCGCTCGGTGCGCATCGGACGGTGCAGACCGACGACGCGGCGCGCGAGGACTGGAGCGCGCTCGGCGGCGAGTTCGACGTGGCCATCGACGCGGTCGGGACCCCGTACACCGCGAACGCGTGCGTGGGGCTCGTGCGGCACAACGGACTGGTCGTCCTGCTGGGCACCCACCACGTCGACACCCACGTCACGTTCGACCTGGTCGCCTGGGAGAAGAAGGGGCTGCGCATCCACACCTCCGCCGAGCCGACGGACCCCGATCGGGCGGCGGCGATGAAGGTGGCCGAGCGTCTGGCTCCGGGCATCGAACTCGCGCCGCTGCTCAGCCAGGCGTATCCGCTGGAGCGACTGCCCGAGGCCATCGAGCGGCTGTCCGCGAGCAGCGTGCTCGACCCCGCGGAATCGCCGCGTGCACAGGCCGGACCTCCGCCCAGGACGTTGAAGCTGGCGATCGTCCCATGACCGGGATGGACCGCGACGGCGGCCGGCTCACCCGAGTGCCCGCCGTCCTCACCTCCCCGCACCTCGACGACGCGGCGCTCTCCGCCTGCGCCGAGATCGCCAAGGGCGGCGCGCTGGTCGTCACCGTGTTCACCGCGGTCCCGCCGCCGGACTGGCCGCCCACCTGGTGGGACCGGCTGACCGGCGAGTCGGCCGACTCCCGCGCGCGGCAGCTGGCGCGCCGTGCCGAGGACGCGGAGGCGATGCGCTTGCTCGGCGCCCGCAACACCTACCTCGACCAGCCCGAACAACTGCACCGGGACGGCGATCCGGACCGCGAGGCCATCGTCAAGGCTCTGGCTTCGTGCTACGCCGACGCCGACGAGGTGTGGCTGCCGGCCGGCATCGGCGCCCATCCCGACCACATCATCGCCCGCGACGCCGGCCTGGAGGCGGCGGCGCTGGCCGGCCACACAGAGGTGGTCCTGTACGCGGACTTCCCCTACGTCATCCTGTACGGCTGGCCGGCGTCCGTGAGGGGCACCGGCGACCGCCTGATCGACGCGGACTTCTGGCTCACCGACCAGCTCCAGTCGACAGGACTCGATCCGGCGGCGCTCGAACCGCGCGCGCTCCGCCTCAGCCCGGCGCAGCGCGTCCTCAAGCGGCAGATCATCGAGGCCTACCAGACCCAGGCGCCGGCGTTGGGCCTCGGCGGACCCGCCCTCGCGGCGGATCCGACGAAGCTCGACTACGAACTCTCGTGGCGGATGGCGGTGCCGGAGCCGCGCTGAGCTCTTCGTTCGGCGGCCGACGCAATCCGGTGCAGGTGCGCAACGGTGGAGGTGCGCAGCCGTAGGACTACCAGCGATCGTGAATCTGAGGCCTGATCAGCTCGTCGTAGACCTCCCGCACGACCGCGTGCGCGTGCGCGGACAGCGGTTCGAGGTCGGCCGCGGCCGCGTTCGCCGCGGCCTGCTCCGGGTTCCGGGCCCCGGGGATGACCACCGTGACCTCCGGCTGGTCCAGCAGCCAGCGCAGCGCGAACTGCGCCATGGTCGCGGAGGCCGGCAGCAGCGGCGCGAACCGGCGCACCGCTTCGAGCCCGGCCTCGAAGTCGACCCCTGAGAAGGTCTCGCCGATGTCGAACGCCTCGCCGTGCCGGTTGTAGGCACGATGGTCCGAGGGATCGAACTCGGTCGAGGCGTCGTACTTGCCCGAGAGAAGTCCACTGGCCAGCGGCAGCCGCACGATCACCCCGACGCCGGCCTGCCGGGCCGCGGGCAGCGCCTTCTCCAGCGGCTTGAGCCGCAGCGCGTTGACGATGATCTGGATCGCCGCCACCCCCGGCCGCGCGACGGCGGCCAGCGCCTGGTCGCAGGTCTCCACACTGGCCCCGTACGCGGCGACGCCGCCTTCGGCCACCAGCGCGTCCAGGGCGTCGAACACGGCGTCGGAGTGGAAGACCGCCTCGGGCGGAGTGTGCAACTGCACGAGGTCGAGAACGTCGACACCGAGGTACGACCGGGACCGGTCGGTCCACTTGCGGAAGTTCTCCAGCGTGAAGTTGTCGGGGTGCGGGGGTATCCGCCGGCCCATCTTCGTGGCGACGGTGATCCCCTCGTCCCGGCGCGCGCCGAGCACCTTCCCGATCAGCTGCTCGCTGCGGCCGTCGCCGTACATGTCGGCCGTGTCGATGAAGGTGACCCCGGCGTCCAGAGCCGCGTGCAGCGTCGCCTCGGCCTGTGCGTCGTCGATGTGGCCCCAGTCCGATCCCAGCTGCCACGCTCCGAGGCCGATGACGCCGGCCTCGCGGTTCATCCTTCTCAATATTCTGCTTTCCACCATCGGAAGATATGCCCGCCGCTGGTGACGGGCAAGGCCCCCTCGGCCGGCCGCCGCGTGCTCCGCGTAGTGCAGATGCGCTGATTACCCGATGCGAGTGGGGATCGCCTTCAGCGAAGCTGTAACGTTCCCGTCCATTGGCTCAGCTCAGGGTCAGCGACGAATACGCGTTCCTCTCGTCATCGCAACAGGAGATTCGAGTGCCCGAGTTCCGCAAGTCTTTGACGACGATAGCCGTCGCCGCCGGATCGTTGTCCGCCGTGCTTGGCATGTCGTCGGCTGCTCAGGCCGATTCCCATTCCGCCGCCGCGGTGTCGGCGGTCGCGCCGCTGCCAGGTGTAGGTCAGCCTGCTGTTTCGAATGGCCCGTTCTACACTCTGAGCCCGTCCGGGACCGGCCTCACCCCGGTCGGTGGCGGCAACCCGGTCATTTGCAACGCCGCCACTTACGCTATGGCTTGGTCGCCGGACGGCAGCCGGATCGCGTGTCTGGAGGCTTTCAGCGCCGGCGTGCTCCGGATCCGGAGCGCGGACGACAGCAAAGTCGTGTCCGCGGGCTCCGTGACCGACTTCGCGAAGCCCGGTAGCCCGCTGGCCAATATCAGCGGCCTCACGTGGTTCAACCACGGTACGGAGGTCGTGCTGATCCAGAACGGCAGCCTGATCTCGGTACGCGTCGACGGCTCCCAGCCTCGGAACGCGGACAACAGCTACGCTCCCACGCCGATGCTGCCGGGACAGACCGGCATCACTGCGGTCACCTCGAACGCCGCGGGCACCGTGCTGGCGTTCACACAGAACACCGCGACCGGCACCAGCGTCACTGTCTACGACACCACGAAGCCCGCGGCCTCCGCTCTGCAACCTCTTGCGCAGGTCGACCACGCTACGCAGCCGGCGCTCTCCCCGGATGGGCGCTACCTCGCCTACGTGCCGTACAACCCGGGCCAGAATGTGGCGTCACAGGTCTGGCTCTACGACCTGAAGAGCCCTGCCTCCGCCAGCAACCCGCGACAGGTGACGTCCGACCCCGCGGTGTCGGCCACCAATCCGACGTGGGCTCCTGACGGGACCCGTATCGCGTTCACAGCAGCGGCCACCACATCATCGGCGCTCTCCGTGAAGTCGTTCCCGGTCACGGACCCGTCCTCGCAGAGGGTCGAGGTCCCGACACTCGGCTTCAAGTCGTTCTTCTGGCGCCCCCTCACCCACAAGCCGGTGGAACGACTCGCGGGCGGCGATCGGGTGGGGACCGCCGTCGCCGCCTCGCAGTCGGCGTGGGAGAACTTCGGCGGTGCGGGCACCGGCCGCCGTACCGCCAAGTCCGTCACGCTGAGCCGCTCCGACCTGTTCGCCGACGCTCTCGGCGGTGCCGGATTCGCCGCGCATCAGCAGGGGCCCCTGCTGCTCACCGATCCCAAGCACCTGGATCAGGCCACGATGGCTGAGCTGCGGCGCGTCCTCGGTCCCGGTGGCGGTGCGAACGGGCCGACCGTGTACCTGCTCGGCGGTGACAGCGCGCTCTCGCCCGACGTGCAGAAGGCGCTCGTAGCCGCGAACTACCACGTCGACCGCATCGGTGGCGCCAACCGGTTCGACACCGCGGTCAAGATCGCGCAGCAGGACAGCGGCACCAAGCCGAGCAAAGTCCTCGTCGCCACCGGCATCGACTACCCGGACGCCCTCGCCGCGGGTGCGGCGGCGGGTGCGAACGCCAACGCCGTCGTGGTGCTGACGAACGACAAGAAGATGCCCCCGGAGACGGCTGCCTATTTGAACAGCATCGCCGGCGCGACCGTCTACGGCGTGGGCGGCCAGGCGGTGGCCGCGCTGGGTGGCCGGCCGCAGATACCGCTCAAGGGCGCCGACCGCGTCGCCACCTCTTTGCTGGTGGCCCGGAACCTGTTCGACGCGCCCGGCTCGGTCGGATTCGCGACGAGCATGAACTGGCCGGACTCGCTGGCCGGCGGTGCGCTGCAGGGCACGGTCGGAGGTCCGCTGATCCTGGTCTCCCCGACGACCGGCCTTTCCGCGGACGAGCAACTGTGGCTGACCCAGTCCGCGACCGCGATCAGCTCGGTCCAGATCTACGGTGGGCCGGCGGCTGTGCCCTCGATCGAGACCGAGGTCGGGACCGACATCGGGGGCGTCGGAGGCTTCGTCATCAAGTAATCAGCGCGCAAGCGGGTGGGCGGTGCCTTACGGGGCCACCCACCCGCGGCATGGCCGGCTGGTAGCGACCGGGGGCAACCAGATGGGCCCTCGCTCACCCCACAAGACCACCGGCAAGCCAGACGGCCGGCCGCTCGCCGACATAGATGAAGACGATGCACGCCGGGTACTCCTCGTCGGGGTCGCCGGTCGGCACGTAGGTGTAGATCCAACCGTCGACCTCGCGCTCGATCCCGTCCCGCAACGCCTTCACGGTGAGAATCTCGCCGTCGAGCGGGCCGCCCCGCAGAACGGCATTCGGCTGGTTGCTTTCCCGCTGATCAGACGCCATAAGCCAAGTGTCGCCGAGCTGGCACGGCTCCGCATGACAGGACTGCCTACGCCGACTACCAGATGGCGGACAGGCGAGCCCTCAGTGCTTGTGGGGACCGCCGCTTTCGCCGCCGCCATTGCGGACATTGTAGGTGTTGTGGATGTCGTAGATGTTATAGGTGTTGTGGATATTGTAGGTGTAATTGTCCTCGACATTGACGCTGACCAGACTGCCGCACACCAGGAGGCACAGGCCGGGCGGCGTGGGTGTGGGCGCCGGCGTGGACGTGACGTCGACCGTCGTCGTGCTGTTCGACGCGTCGCAGTTGTCGTTGCCGTTGTACGCGGCCGTGATCGTGTGGGTGCCGGTCGTGGTGAAGCTGGTCGCGTAGGTCGCGGTGCCGTCGGCCGCCACGGGAACGGTGGTCAGCAGGGTCCCGCCGTCGAAGAAGGTCATGCCCAGGCCGCCGCTGGGATCGCCGGCGCAGGTCACCGTCGCGTTCAGGTCCACCGCCTGGCCCGTGGCCGCCGACGAGGGCACGGCTACGACCGAGGTCGACGACGTCACCTGGGCGACAGCCGGTGAGGCGAAGGCCACCAAGGCCGACACGGTGAGGGCCAGGGTCCTCCATACACTGCGCCTTTGCCAACTCTGCACCGTACAAGCTCCTCGGGCTCAGGGGATCTCCGCGTAACCAGCGCGCTTCGATGGACGACTCAACGTTGTCGATCCCGGTAGGCCGGTGGTGCACACCGCGCTCGGGCCCGCCGCAGAAATCACTCGATCGGCCTTAGGAGAGCCGTATGGGGGAAATCGGAGGGTCCGTCGGCGTGTGCGGCACGGCGAAGCACCACATGTCCTGTCTCCTGTTAGGGAATCTGTGGGCTGGCCCGATTCGGCCTTCCAAAACCGAGCCCGCGTGACGTCTGGCGAGTTCGGAACCTGCGCCACCACGGCGCCCCGTCTGATAGTCGAGGGAGAGCATGGGCTGGAGACTCACACGTCGGGCCGCATTGTCGGCGGCTGTCGCCGCAGCGGTCGCCGGGGTCATGACGACGCTGCCGTCGGCCTACGCGACAAGCCGGGCCGGGGTCACGCGATCGGTCGGCGTCGTTGGGACCGAACAGTCTGACTCGCCCGCGCCGCAGCCCCCTCAGCTTCCCCGGGACTTCCGCGGAAAGGGCACGTGGGTCGTTCGAGACCTGGGTATCACGGTCCCGTTCACCTGGGAGGGGCGAGATGGTGACAGCCAGATGGTCGCGGGAGGCCCGCAGTATCCGATCTGGTTCACCAACCTGATCTACCGCGGGTCGATCTACACGCTGACCTACAAGTGGCCCGGACTGACCCAGCATCCGTGCTCACGGATCCCCGGGTTCACCGTCGACCAATTGAACCGGTTCTTCCAGGGTGCACGGTTCGTCGGGCGGGAAGTCCTACAGGGAAGCCCGGACCGGTACGTGAACCACTGGCGGGTGGGCGTCGTGGTGCCGACCCTTCCGCCTGGGAACTTTTTGCGGTTTCCCCTTGCACTGGGCGATTTCTACGTCGATCAGAGCGATCCGGGTACGTTCTGGCGGGTGCTGCAGTTCGGAGTGCAGAATCTCTACGACCCCGAACTGGACGAGTGGCTCGTGATGAACACGTTCGAGCACAAGCCGGGGACGGTCACGCTTCCCCGCCGGTGCTCGCTACTGCCAGGCGACCTTTCCGGTATCGAGGGAGTAGTAGGCGCCTTGAATCAGTAGCCGGCCCGCGCTGATCAGCGGCTGCAGCCGCGGGTCCGCCTCCAGCGCCCGGACGGTGAGGACAGTCTGCTCGCGGGTCGTCGCCTCGACCAGTTCGTGCTCCGGCACACCTGACGCCTTCGCGGCGTCGTAGGCGGGTTTGAGCGCGGCGACGATCCGGTTCAGGTACGGGCCCAGGTCTGTGCCGTGTTCCAGCGACTCCACCGCGGCTTCGACGGCGCCGCAGCCCTGGTGGCCCATCACGACGGTCAGCGGGGTGCCGTATTCCAGCGGACCGAACTCGACGCTGCCCTGGACGAGCTCGTCGAGAGTCTGGGCACCGGTGCGGATGACGAACAGGTCGCCGAGTCCCTGGTCGAACACGATCTCCGGCGGCAAACGGGAATCGATGCACGAGAAGACCTGGGCGAACGGTTGCTGCCCCGTGGCCACCTCGAGCCGCCGCTCGACGTCCTGGCGCGGGTGGATCATCTCGCCCCTGACGAAACGGCAGTTGCCTTCGGCGAGCCGCCTCAGCGCTTTGCGAGCCGTGATGGGTTCGCGCGGAGCGAGTCGGCTCGGTGCCACGCCGTCGGCGGCAGTGGCGGCCGCCGCCGGTACGGCCGGTCCCCACGCCGCGCCGACGGCCAGCAGGCCGAGACTGCGCAGCAATGTCCGCCGGTGCAGCGGCTCAGGAGTGGTCTGGAGTTCGTTCACGTGATCAGCTTCGGCCGAAGAGGCGCCGACGAGGCCGTGACACGCCACGCACCTCGCCCAACCGAGCCATTGATGTGACCGGCGGGGATCTCGGTGAGGATCGGGCTGTCGGCCGCCGGGTCGTTGTCGCCGACCAGCCACACGTCGCGGGCGCCGTCGGCGGACAGGGCGTTGATCCGGCTGTTCGCCATGTCGGCGGGGGTGGCGATCGTCCTGCTGCCGGCGGCCGACCGCCTGCGCCGTGCCGACGGCCGCGGCGGTGAAGGCCGCGGCGCTTCAGGCGATCGCCCCGCCCAGCCGGGCCTCGACGGAGTCCAGCGCGGTCCGCACCGCCCCGAGCGCGACCGACTCATCGCCCAGCGTCGAGGCGGCCACGCGGGGGGGCCGGACGCAGAGGGTCGCCAGTCGTTCCTCCAGGGGGCCGACGATGAGGTCCGCGGAGCGGGATGTCCCGCCGCCGACGACGATCAGTTCGGGATCGACGGCCAGGGCCATCGCGGCGGTGCCCAGCGCGATGCCGTCGACGAAGGCGGCCACCCGTTCGTGGGCCCAGGGTTCGCCGGCGCGCGCTGCCGCGTAGACCTCGGCGACGGTGGTCTCCATGCCGGCCGCCGTCGCGGTGCCGACCAGGCGCGCCGGGGCGTCCTGCCAGCCCAGGACGCCCAGGGCGCCGATCTCGCCGGCCGCGCCGGAGTGGCCGCGGTGGACTGTTCCGCCGGACAGGACGCCGGCGCCCATGCGCAGGCCGGCCAGGACGTAGACCACGTCGCCGATGCCGCGGGCCGCGCAAAGCTCGCGAACCCCGGCGCTGCGGTCCCGCCGACCGGTGTCGTGACCACCGCGCAGCTGCGGCAGATCCTGGCCGGCTATGCGACGCAGAGCTCGTCCCCGGCGCGCAACGCCGGCGTCTCCGCCCCGACCGCACCGAAGACGGACCTGTTCGGGACCGCGATCCCGGCGGGGGCCGTGGACCTCGGGGCGTCGCAGCATGCGGTCCCGGTCACCGCGTCGACGTCGTTCGCCACCGGCCAGGGGACGATCGCGAACGTCGCCGACGGTGACCCGGGCACGTCCTGGGCCTCGACGGCCTCACCGTCGTTCCCCGGCACCGTGACGCTGACCTACGGCGAGGCGCGGACGATCGACGCCGTCACCCTCGTCGCGGCCTTCGGCCAGGGCCAGGGCCCGACCGCGGTCGACGTGCAGACGTGGAACGGTTCCGCGTGGGTGACCCAGGTGTCGGGCGCGACGCCGGCCTGGAAGCAGAACACCGCGTCCCCGGAGTACCTGCGGATCGCGCTGCCGTCGGCGGTGACCACGACCGGGGTGCAGCTCGTCGTGAAGGCGGCGAACCAGGCGTGGGGCGACGTCGCCCTGAACGAGGTCCTCCCGACCTTCGGCGCCTCGGCCTCGTCCGGCCTCGGGGTCCGGAGCGGGCTGTCCTCGGCGTGGCTGGTCGGCGGCACGATGCAGCAGACGTGGGCGTCGCAGAGCTCGCCGACACTGCCCAACGCGGTGCAGATCGATCCGGGCGCGACGCAGACCGTCTCCTCGGTGACCCTCTCCGCCTGGTACGGCCAGGGCCAGGGGCCGACGTCGGTGAGCGTCGAGGCGAACCCCGGCGGCGTCTGGCAGCAGGTGCTGGCTCCCACGGCGATCACCTGGAACAGCAACAACGGAACGGTCGAGAACAGGACCCTGACTCTGCCGGCCGCGGTGACCGCGACCCAGTTCCGGATCGTGATCCGGGCGGCGAATCTGTCGTGGGGCGCGGTGGCGCTGAACAAGGTGGCGCTGAACTCCTGACTCCTGAAAAGCCGAAGCCCGGCTCGCTCCCGAAGGAGCAAGCCGGGCTCTGCTTTGTGCTTTGTGCTTTGTACTTCGTTCAGCTCAATCCTTTGGAGCTCAGCCCCGCGCGACGTGCGGCGTCGACAGGTGCGAAGCCGCCGGGTGGCCGGCGCTCTCCCCGGTCCCCGAGGCGGTGGCGACGTCCGCCGCCAGCTGCTGGTCGACGCGCAGCGGCAGGGCCTTGGTCCCGCCGAACACGAAGGCCCAGTTCGCGGCGCCGCGGTTGGCGTCGATCAGGGCGTTGTCGGCCGGGCTCAGGCCGACCGCCGGGTTCACCAGCAGCAGCGGGCCCTGGCGGTCGCCCATCAGCGCGCCGCCGGACAGCGAGTCCGGCCAGTCGGCGCCGGTGGCGACACCGACCGCGCCGAAGGCGCCGAAGATCCGGTGGGCGACCAGGTACGAGGTCGCGTACCGGTCGCTGCCGACCATGGTGGCGTCGTAGCCGGACCACTTGGCGGCCTTGAGGGCGTTGTTCGCCGCCCCGCCGACGGCGGCCAGGTAGTGGAGCTGGCCGCTGGTGGCCTTGGCCTCCAGGTAGGCCTCCGTCGAGGCCGGCATGGCGTTGCCGTTGGTCAGGACCACGGTCATGCC
Source organism: Catenulispora sp. GP43 (assembly GCF_041260665.1). Taxonomy (NCBI): domain Bacteria; kingdom Bacillati; phylum Actinomycetota; class Actinomycetes; order Catenulisporales; family Catenulisporaceae; genus Catenulispora; species Catenulispora sp. GP43. The sequence goes on from NZ_JBGCCT010000023.1 coordinate 66,161, forward strand.
GCTGTAGGAACCGGCCGCCGCGCCCGCGGACAGCGCGTCCGGGAACTTGATGCCGGTGGCGACCAGAACGTCCGAGGCGTTGGGGTCGACCGCGTTCGCGATCTTGACCGCGGTCTCGAACCGGTCCTGGCCGGCGATGCGGCTGACGTTGTAGCCCAGCTTGGTCAGCGTGGCCTGGACCGCCGGCGAGATCGCCGCGTTGCCGCCGAGGACGTAGACCGTGCCGTGGGCCGGCAGGACCCGCTTGATCTCGTTCAGCGTCTCGGTGTTCAGCGTCGCGGTGGGGGTGAGCAGCAGCGGGCCGCCCTTGTGCGCGGCCAGCGACGAGCCGCCGAGGGCGTCGGCGAAGTCGTCGGAGCGGCTCAGCACGACCGCCCCGGCCTGCCGGCGGGTGTCGCTCGCGCCCGCGCCGACCGTCCGCCAGGTCTCGTGCGAGGTCAGGACGGCGGTGTCGATGCGGTCCGAGCCGGCGAACCGGAAGACGTGGCCCGGGTTGTCGGTGCGCACGGCCAGGCCGCCGGCCTGCCCCACGCTGGTCTCCAGCTGCGGCGACGGGGTCGCGGCGGCCAGGGCCTGCGTCACGTTCACCGCGTAGGTGCCGGTGGTCGCGGCGCCGGTGCGGGCCGTGTACTCGAAGGCGACGGTCTGGTCCGAGATGGCCTGGGCGTCGGTCTGCGTGGCGGCCTCGAAGATCGGCGTGGCGTGCGCGCCGGTGTTCCAGGTGATCTGCTTCGGCGCGGACCAGGCGTTGTTCTGCAGGGACGTCGCGAACAGCTGCGCGTCGCCGTTGGCGTCGGTGCGGACGAAGACGATGGTCTTGCCGTCGGCCGAGATCGTGGGCTGCGAGCCGCCCTTGGTGGCGACGTCCGGGGCCACGACCGCGGCGAAGCTCTGCTGGCCGGCGGAGTTGTAGGTCGCCAGACCGATGCCGGTGTTGCCGCTGCCGTCGGTGGTCTGCACCACGGTGCTGCCGGCCTGGTCGCCGGCCACGTCGGCGTTGCTCAGGCCCAGACCCGCCGGCGCCGACGAGACCAGGTTCCAGGTCGGACGCTCGGAGCCCAGCGAGTTGCCGTTGGCGAGCGCGCCGACGACCTTGGCGCCCGCACCGGTGCCCTCGGTCCAGTACACGGCCTCGCTGCTGACGTCCCACACGGTGTGCGACGGCGCGGTGCCCTGAGCGATCTTGATGACGTTGGCGCCGTTGAAGTCGGCGGTGTAGATGCCGTTGTCGGCACCGATGTACGCGAAGCGGCCGCCCTGGCCCGCCCACGAGACGTCGTGCGCGCCGGCCGGCAGCGCGACCGTTCCGCCGCCGACGACGTGGATCGCCCCGCCGGCGGTGATCGTCACCGGGTTCGTCCCGGCGCCACCGTAGGTGGTGGCGTGCGCCGCGCCCCCCGCGGCCAGGACGGTGCCGATGGAGGAAGCGACGAGAGCGGCGACAGCCACTGGCTTCCGATTGAACTTGCTGGACAAAAGACCCTCCCCGGAAATGGATGCCGACACTGCGTTCGACACCAGAGAGCCGCAGAATACAACCTCGGCGGGAGAGGTGCGCACCCGGATATACCGCATGACACAAGCCGCCCGTAATAGCCCGAGAACCTCCGGCCACATGGCGTTGACCTCGGCGTCCCGGAGCCCTCTATAACAAAGCTTTGATATAAAACGCTCTATAAACAGGAAGGGACTTTTCGGCACTTCGGGTGCCGATCATGCCATTCCGCATGATGTTAATTCACCCATCTGTCCAATCGCCTCGGTCTGTTCACACGACGCATACTCAGCCGCGGGGTTGCGTTTGCCAGGGCCGGAGAAGTCAGGTCCCTGATTCCTCGGCGTTCTCCAGCGACATCGCGGCGCGGCGGTGCGCGGCACGCCGTTCGGAGGCCGGCGCGCGGGTGTAGACCGAGGTGCTGGCCACGGTTGTGCGCTAGCCGCTAGCCGAGGACGGTGAGGCGGCCGGGCGCGGTCATCATCATCGGGGTCCAGTACTCCATCGAGACGGTCTGGCCGTCGGTGGTGTCCACAGTCAGGCCCGCCTCGCAGCAGCGCGCCTTGGCGATGTACTTGAAGTAGACCTTCACCTCATGCCGCCCGGGCGCGACCGAGATGGTGCGGTCGCCCCAAGAACCCCGCTGCGGCGTGCCATCGACTTCGATGGTGAGCTTGGTCAGGTAGAGCAGCCACGCCATCGGGCTGTGCCGTCCGTTGACTCGGATGGTGGTCCGTTGTGCCATCTTGACTCCGTGAAGATCGACGCGTGTTCATATGCGGCTGCATAACCGCCCCGAGTTTCGCGTCCTCTCCACCTGCCCACATCGGCGAAAACACGTAGCCCGCCACGCAATCACCGTGTGGAGACGGCGAAACGGGGCGGCGAGCCGCGCTCGACCCACCGCCCCGCACGGTCGACTCGCTGCTAGAAGATGCTGCTCAGCCCGCTGCAAGAGGGGATGCCGAACCACGGGACGGTGAAGGTGGCGCTGCCGTCGCCGGCCGTGCAGACCTTCAGCAGCCCGTTGCCGAGGCCGAGGGCGCCGGCGACGATGCCGGCTATCGGGCCGCCGAGGGGGACCTGGGCGGCGGTGAGGATGGCGCCGACGAGGGTGGCCACGTTCTGGCCGAAGCCGACCACGCTCTCGACTTCGATGACGGCCTGCTTGGTCATGTTCAGCTGGACGCCGGTGGTGCCGATGGTGAGGGTGATCCCGGGCAGGACCGTGATGGTCGTGTTCTGGGCGGCGGCCGGGACGGCCGCGGCGAAGCCGACGGTGGTGCCGTGGGCGCCGGCGGCGGGGGCCGCCGCGTGGCCGGGGAGTTTGTTCAGGCTGGCCACGAAGGCGTCGGCGGTGTTCAGGGACTGGGGGTCGACGCCGGCCTTGCGGGCGTCCTGGGTGTCGAGGGTGAAGTGTCCGTCGCTGAGGTGGATGTAGTGCGTCGCGGCCACCAGGGACGCGACGGCTGCGGCGTTCTGGCCGGCGGCGAGTGCGCCCGGCGCGGACTGCGCGGGCTGCGCGGGCTGGACGGCGGCGTTCGCGGTGCCGGCGGCGGCCGCGATCAGTGAGGCGCTGAGCGCTGCGGACGTGACGAGGGGCAGGGCGCGCCGGAGGCGCTTGGGGCCCTCGCTGGCGTGCTTCGGACGGGTGCGCAGTGTGGAATTGCTCATGGCGGTGAGCGTATGAGAACCCTGAGAGGACCGGTCCTAACGATCTGTCGGGTCTTCCCTAAGGACCATGTCAGAGGCCTGCTTCCGAACAAGATGGCACGCCCGCGGGAACGCTGACGTAGTGATCGGGGACCCACCACAGCCGGTCCTCGTAGTAGATCTGGAACCACCCGGTGGAGTTCTCGCGCTTGGTGTCCAGCCGCTCGTGGATCATCCTGCCGTGCGCGGCGTGGCACACGACCTCGACGATGTCGCCGTCGTGCCGCGGTCCGTTGGATCCATTGAGGGCGAAGGGCGTCGGGAACACCAGGACGCCGATCGAGCCGCCGCGCCCGTTGTTCGCATCCTGATTCCAGGTGCGCACGATCTTGCCCAGGACGGTCCTCGGCGGCGAGGCCGTCACCAGCACGGCGGTCGGCTGACGGGTCGTGTGCGGAGCGGTTGCGGCCGCGGCCGGCGGCCGGGAAGGCGATGACCCGCCGATCAGGGCGAAGGCGCTGACGGCCACGACCACGGCCCCGGAGCCCACGATCGACGCCAGCACCGGCAGCGAGCGGTGCCGCCGCGCCGGCATGGGCCGTACCGCGGCCTGCGACGCGAAGCCGGAATCCGCCCGGGGGTCCAGGTCCAGGTCCACCTCCACGACCGACGCCACCACCGCGGACCCGACCGAGACCGGTTGAAGCACGGCCGACAACTCGCCCCGCGCCCTGGCCTGCCATTCCTCCTGCGCGGCCTGCCATTGCGGCTGAACCGGAGCCGGATCGACGTCCAAGGCGTACAGCAGACCCTCGTAGTACGACCACGCCGGCAGGCTCTGATCCTTCGCGGCGGGATCGGGCGTGAGAATGCGAGACAGCGTCGCCTTCGCCAATGTCCCCCGACCCGCGCGCGCATTCCGACTGTCCAGAAGGGTGAAGGACGGCGAGCCAGCACTCTGGTGCGCCGCCCTGATCATCAATGTCAACGCCCGGGTCAGGGGGGGCACAGCATCATCGAGATCTTTCAAAGCGCGCGCGGCCATGTCACCCGTCCCGTATCAACAGTGCGCGTCGGCCCCCCGGCCGCCAGTCACACTAAGGCTCCGGACGTTTGCGTAGCGCCATGTTGGCGGAACAGTTTACGAACTCTTTGGATGGCACAGATGTGTCAACCAGCCGCGCGCGCCGGCGGCTACCAGTCCTGCGACGGAGCCGCGACGGTCGGCACGTGGCCGCGGTAGAACCCGGAGCCCCAGCCGTAGTGGGAGGCGGCCCACGGCGAGCTCCAGATCGCCTTCTCGGTCACCGCCGGCGAGGCGGACGCCCGCAGGTCGGCGGTGATGTGGCCGTAGTCGCCGGGGCCGCCGTTCAGGTTCGCGGCCACATAGTGCGCGGCCACGACCAGGTTCGGATACGCGCCGAGGCCAGCACCTCCGCCGGAGCCCAGGCCGTTGTTCAGCGGGTTGTCGCGGTCCCACCAGTGCGACGGCGGCTCTTCGCTGGCCATCCACTGCACCATCGTGGTGATGTTGTTCGTGCTCTGCGGCCAGCCGCCGTCGGCCAGGACCAGGCGCGCGAAGTCGTAGTTGGTCGAGCGGCCGTGAGTCGGCGGGGGCGGAGTGCTGCCGCCGTCCAGGGACGCCTTGGTCGCGGGGCCGACGATGCCGTCCACCGCCAGGCCGTGACTCGACTGGTAGCTCTTGACCGCCGCCAGCGTGGCAGGACCGAAGTCGCCGTCCACGGCGAGGTGTGCGCCGTGCTTGTTCAGCAGTTCCTGCAGTTCGGTGACGCAGCCCGAGTGCTGACCGTAGGAGATGTCGGCCGGGCAGGCCGAGGATGTGAGGCTGATGGGCGCCGGAGCGCTCGCGGCATTCGCGGCGTTCGCGGCGTTCGCGGTGCCGGCGGCGAGGCCGACTCCCACGACCGCCGCGACCGTGGCGGCGACGGCGAGTCTGATGCGGGGTATGCGGTTGCCCGGGTGCATGTCAGGACCTTTCGTTAGTGGAAGACAGGGAGCTGATGGGCCCACATCAGAAGCGGTAGTAACCGATGAGGTGGCCGCCGGCGGAGACCGGGTCGGTCTCGATGTAGCGGCCGGTCTCCAGGGCGTCGATCATCTTGCCGCCGCCGATGTAGATGCCGACGTGGTCCGGGTTGCTCGCGCCGCTGCCGAAGAAGACCAGGTCGCCGGGCACGGGGCTGGACACGGCGTGGGTCTCGCGGATCTGGCCGTAGGTGGCGTCGGAGCCGAGGACGTCGCGGCCGTAGGCCAGGGAGTACACCCAGCGCACGAAGCCCGAGCAGTCCACCGAGATCTGGCCGTTGTGGCCGAGGGTGTGGTTGGCGGTCGCGGTCCAGCAGGCCGGGTCGCCGCCGGCGGCGCCGCAGTCCGCCGGGCTCGGGCCCGGGGTCGAGGTGTGGCCTCCGGCCCAGCCGTAGGGCACGCGGCCGCCGGCCCAGCCCTTCTCGGCCTTGCCGGCCTCGATGGCCTGCGCGAAGGAGACGATCTTCGCCTGGCCGCCACCGGTCGGCGGGGGCGGAGTGCTGCCGCCGCCGTCGAGGGAGGCCTTGGTCTGGGGACCGACGATGCCGTCCACCGACAGACCGTGACTCGACTGGTAGTTCTTCACCGCGGCCAGCGTGGCCGGACCGAAGTCACCGTCGACGGCCAGGCCGGCGCCGTGCTTGTTCAACAGCTGCTGGAGCTCGGTGACGCAGCCGGAGTGCTGGCCATAGGAGATGTCGGCCGGGCAGGCCGACGACGTGAGCTTGATGGGGGCGGGCACGCTCGCGGCGTTCGCGGTGCCGGCGGCGAGGGCGACCCCCGCGACCGCCACGGCCGACACGGCGGCGATCTCGATGCGGGTTATCCGGTGACGCAGATTCACAGCATGGCCCTTCGTGTGGGGACGATGGTTCCGGCGAACCGGCGGGCCACATCCTCACGGGGAGCCAGATCCCGGCACAACGCTTCGGCCTGGCCGAACGGCGACTCGGAACGTTCCCTTGTTCCGACCTCGCACAACAGTGCGCGGCACACCGCACACCGCACGTCGCGTACTGCGCACCGCGCACCGGAGAGCCCCGGATCGGTAAGCCGATCCGGGGCCCTAAGCGATCTCGAGCTCTCGTTGATGCCAGAGGACTGTTTTGACGTCAGAGGGCTACTTGGTGTTCAGCGCCGTGTCGTCTAGCACGAAGCTCGTGGTTCCCCCCTTCGTGTCCGTCTCCTTGCCGGTGAAGCGCAGGGTCACGGTCTGGCCGGCGTAGGCCGAGACGTCGCTGGTGTGCTGGGTGTAGCCGCTGACCTTGTCCAGGTTGCTGAAGGTGGCCAGCGTCGTCAGCACGCTGCCGGAGGAGCCGATCAGCTGGACGGTGAACGTGTCCGGCGTGGCGGTCGTCGTGCTCTCCGTCGTGTCGACGTGCAGCCAGTACGACAGGGTGGCGGTGCAGCCGGCGGGGATGGTCACCGACTGCGAGACGGTGTCCGTGTCGGCGCTGCCGTTGCCGTTGAGCCAGGCCTCCCAGGAACCGCCGTGCGGGGGTTCGCCGCTCGTGCTGTTGGTGATCGGGTTGAAGCCCAGGGTGGAGGTGCCGGTCCAGCCGGTGCTCGCGCCGCTCTCGAAGCCGGGATTGACCAGGAGTTGGGCCGCGGTGCAGCCGCCACCGCCGGAGGCCGGGTTCACCGTCAGCGTGTAGGTGGCGGTGTGGGTGCCCGACGCGGCGGTGCCGGTGACGGTGATGGTGTAGGTCCCGGCGGCGGTGGTGGAGTTCGTCGCGACACTCAGCGTAGAGGTGCCGCCGGAGGTGACCGACGCCGGCGTGAAGGCGACCGTGGAGCCGGCCGGACCGCCGGAGGCGCTCAGGGCGACGGACTCGGCGCTGCCCGCGGTGACCGCCGTGGAGATGGTGGCGGTCGCGGTGCCGCCGGCGGTGACGGAGGCCGTCGCCGGGCTCGCCGCCACCGAGAAGTCGTTCGCCGTCGTCGAGGCCGGGATGAACGTCCAGGTCTTCGTGGTGCTGGAGCTGCTGCCCGCCTTCACCTTGCCCGACGAGTCGTTGATGTACTTCTTGCCGGACTGGATGTCGGTGAACGTCAGGTCGGTGTTGTACGACCACTGCTGGCTCGGTCCCGCCGTGCATTTCTGCATCGAGATCTGCGACGTCGAGTAGTCCGCGCACAGATTGTTGATCTGCAGGAAGGTGCCGTCGAAGGTGAAGCGCTGGCCGGCCGCCGAGCTGTCACAGGCGGCCGTCACCAACAGGGCTCCGGCGCTCGAGCTGTCGTTGGGGTCGGCCATGCACTTGCCGGTCGAGACGTTCTTGTACTGCCCGACGGTGATCGTCGGCTTCGCGCCGCCGTAGCACGCGCCGGTGCTGGTGTTGAAGATCGGCTCGGAGGTCACCGTCTCGTTCGACGGCGGGTTGACGATCACCGGCTCCATCGACGGCGTGCCGTCGGTGTTGTAGTTGGTCAGCGCGTCCTCGCACTCGATGGCCGAGAAGGCGCTGCCGCCCTGGCCGCCGAGCCACAGGTCCAGGTGCCGCAGGTTGGGACCGCCGTTGGGGCCGTGGCCGGTCCAGTCCGCGCTGCACTCCTCGCAGCTGTCCTCCATGATGAAGTACTTGCCGACGCGCGGGACGTAGACGATCGTCCCGGGCGGCTGCTCGCCGGAGTCGGTGGCGAAGGTGATCGGGTCGGAGTAGGTGCCGGTGCCGCCGGCGGTCTGGTGGATCTGCGGGTAGGAGATGTTGCCGCCGGGCGGGGTGTTGTCCCACCAGCCGTAGAACGTGAGGAAGGTCTGCTCGGTGGTGGCCGACGCCGCCGCCTGGGCCGGGGCGGCGACCAGGCCGAGGGCCGCGCCGATGCCCAGGCACAGGGCCGCGAGCGCCGTGATCAGGCGTCGCGAGGACATCTTCATTGCTGGTTCCCCTTTCATCTGGTGCGGCAGCTTTTCGTTAGTAACCTTTCCTAACTTGATTCGGGAGCGTAAGCGGCACCGGCAGGGGCGTCAAGAGGCGCCGGAGAGCGGGGCGTATCAGACCTCGAAGGGAGTCCCGAGATCGCGTCGCACCGCTTCCCACGCGGCGTCGGACAGCAGCGAATGAACGGGCTCCAGCAGCCGGTACATCGCCGGGCCGTAGCGAGTGGCCAGATCCGCGTTGTGCTGGAACACGTCCAGCTCGTTCGCCGTGGTGATCTCCAGGAAGGCGCGCAGATCCGTGGCGGGCGGCTGGAAGTCGGCCTCTGTGAACCGGTCGCGGAAGACCGGATACTCATCGCCGCGAAGACGCGGATAGGTGGCTGCCCGGTCGCAACTGGCGTACAGGTAGACCAACGCCTCGGTCCGCTCGCCGACCAGCTCGACCAGGACTGCGCGGTCGGCCAGATCCAGCAATGACGGGGCGAAGCCGTCGGTGCCGTACGTCGCATGGCAGAGGCCTGCGATCTGGACCCCGGGCTGGGCACCCCATTCCGCGAGCCGGCGGCTGACGCGGATCAGGTGCTCCAGCAACGTGCCGCCGGGGTGCTCCATCGCCGCGGCACCGCGGTCCCGCAGAAACTCCTCGATCTCGGAACGGTTCTCGGAACGGTTCTCGGATGCGGGTTCGTTCAGAATCTCGCTCACCCCACGCGTTCTACCCGTGAGGTACAGGCGGACGCAACGCTGGAGGACGCGCGTTAAGCCGTCGCCGGCAGTATCACGCCGGTCGGCGGGGCAACCGTTCCGGCACGAATCCTGATTCGCGCCCGCCCACCCGCACTACACCGCGGGCGCGTCCAGCGCGATGTGGATCCGGCGCCGCCGCTCCTCGGCGATGCGGACGTCGGGGTGGTCGCGGGACAGCACCCGCTGGTACGCGGCGATGGTGCGGCGCCAACGGGTGTTGTTGATCGTGAGCCGGGTCGTGTCGTCGCCGGCCAGGGCGTCGAAGGTGGTGACCCGGTTCGAGGAGACGGCCAGGGTGGTCGGGTGGGTCTCGCCGAGGGCCTGGACGAACTTCGGCTCCAGCTTCTTCTCCACGTCCTCCGCCTTGGCGAACTCCCCGCGCTCCCACAGGGCGGTGGCGAGGTTGGCCTGGACGACGAGCTGATGCAGGTGGTCGGTCGGCAGTGCGGCGAACACCTGAGCCGCCTCGTTCAACAGGGTCTCGGCTTCGAACGAGTCGTGCTGCACCAGGTGCACCAGGGCGAGGTTGTTCCGGCAGATGGCGGTGAAGGGGTGGTCCGTCCCGCAGACGTCCATCGCGAGCGTCAACGCCTGACGGCCCAGCTCGGCGGCTTCCATCCGCCGGTCGGAGCGGACCAGGCAGCTGGCCAGCTCGGTCATCGCCAGCACCGTTTCCGGGTGCCGCTCGCCGATCAGCTGCTGCAGGTCGCTCACCGTCGTCTGGGCGATCCTGCGGGCCTCCTCGTACTGCCCGTTCTTGCGCAGACAGCTGGCCAGCGTGCCCTTCGCCCTCAATGTCGCCGAGTCGTTCGGCCCGAACACCCGCTCGCAGCGGTACGTGTTGTGTTCCTGCAACTCCACCGCACTGCGGTACTGGCCCAGATCCCGGTGCGCGCGGGCGATGCGGGTCCGGCTGTTGAACGCCGACCGGTCGCTGTCACCCCGGAGCCGCACCTGGTCGCGGATCAGTTCCTCGTCGTTCTTCAGGGCGTTCGCCGGTTCGCCGATCAGGAGGTAGGACACTGACACGTTGCCGCGGGCCATGAGGGCGAGCCGGTCCTGCGGGCCGAACTCGTCGACCGCGCGGTCCCGGGTCTGGGCGTCGACCGCCCGGGCGTCCGCGAACCGGCCCAGGCGGCGCAGGTCGCCGCCCCGGTTCAGGCCGATCCGGATGGCGATCGCCGGGCGCACGTCGGGCACCTCGGCGACGTCGCGGGCCAGCCCTTCGTCGAGCTCGAGCGCCTCGGCGGCCCGGCCCATGTTGCGCAGCGCGTTCGCCCGCTCAAGCGTCGCCTCACGGACGTCGGTGTGGTGCGGGCCCAGCGCCGGCCGCCAGGACGCGATGGCGCGGGCGGCGGCCGCCTCGCACTGCCTCGACTCGCTCCAGATCATCAGAGCCCTGATGACGTGCAGCATCATCTGCCGGCAGGAGATGTCCGCCGCGCACAGCTCGCACTCCCACCCCGAGGAGGACTCCAGGTTGCGCCAGATCTCCAGCATCACCAGCCACTGCGCCGAGGTCCGGGTGGCACCGATGTCGCGGGCCCGCAGCATCAGGTGGACCGCGTGCCGGTAGTGCCTCGCCCGGTCGGCGGGGATGTCGGCGACGATGACCCGCTGGGGGACCCGGTGCATGGCGATGACCGACTCCTCGCCCTGCAGGGCGATGGTCGCCAGCGAGTGCTTGCGGATCTCGTCGAGCATCCTCAACAGCGCCGAGGAGTCTCCGAAGCCGCTGGAGACCTGGGCCAGGTCGGCCAGCTCCGGAAGGCCGCTGTCCGGACTCAGCGAGCCGAACAGCGAGATCGGGATCGGGGCGCTGGCCATGAAGGACAACAGCCGCAACAGCTCCCCGGCGGCGGGCACCTCGCGGCTCACGCTGTCCAGGGCCGTCAGATAGGTCTGCGCGACGGTCTTCTCGTGCCGGCCGAGCTTGACCTCGTACTGGTCGACGCCGCGTTCGGAGGCCGACTGCAGGAAGGCCCGCACGGACTGCGCCGTCCCGCGCACCTGCGCGGCGGCCAGGTCCATGGCGATCGGCAGGCCGTCGCAGTAGCCGACCAGGGCGTGCAGATCGTCCTCGGCGGTCTCCGGAAGCCGGGAGCGCAGATAGCGGAAGCTCTCCTCCGGGGACATCGGCGAGATCTGCAGTTCGGAGGCGACGTCGATCCAGTTCTCGTCCGTCGAGGTGATGATGACGTGGCCGAGCTGGCCGGGGAAGGTGGGCAGCAGGTCCTTCACCGCGACGGCGGAGCGGGCGTCGTCGACCACGACCAGCCAGCGCCGCGACCGCGCGTCGTCCCGGAGCGCGCGCAGGGCGCCGTCGATGCCGGCCTGCAGGTCGTCCGCGCCGGGGGTGCCGAGCTCCGCACCGACGTTGACCACGTCCTGCCGGGCGATGGCGGTACGGGTCGCGCGCACGAACCACACCGCGTCGTACTCGCTCTGGTAGCGGTACATGTACTCGACCGCGATCTGCGACTTGCCGACCCCGCCGAGCCCGGTGATCGCCACCCGGGCCTGGCCGCGCGGCGCGTCCCACAGCCGGCTGTGCAGGACCTTGAGTTCCTTGTCCCGGCCCACGAAGGAGAAGTTCCGGCTCGGGGTCCACGGACACCAGATGGCCGGATCGCTGGCCGGGAACCGGGTCCTGACCTTCCCGTCGCGGGTGCGCACCGGGACCCTGCCCACCGGCGGCTCGCCGGAGACCGCCTGGATCAGGCGCTCGCGGGCCGCCTGCTCGCCGACGTCCGAGATGTCGATGATCTGCTGGCGGACCTCCAGCGGCAGCTCGGCGGGCAGCTGTGCGCGGTCCACGACCACCGGGAACAGCCGGTCGAGCAGGTCGGCGCTGTCCCGCAGGGCCGTCCGCCACTGCCGGGGCGAGTAGTCGGCGGCGGCCAGGAACGCCTCGCTGAGCACCACCACGCAGCAGCTCACACCGCCGCCGAGGACGTCCCCTATGGTCCGGCCGAGGTCCTCGCCGTCGGCCGACCAGGACAGCCGGTGGGTCTGGAACCCGTGGTCGGCGAGCGCCTCGTCGATCCACGACACCCAGGTCTCGTCGGCATCGCAGTGGACGACGAGGGCGTCACGGACGCCGGGGATCGCGCTGTGCAGCACCACTACTACCCCTCATGGGACCTGAATACGAACCCTACGATGCCAGCCTATACTCGTACTCTGCCTTTCCGGCGAAGATGCAGAATCGGGCCGACGCGGTGTTGTTGCGGCCCTTGCCCGCGGGCGCCCCTCACGAGCGCCGGCCCGACAGATCACTGGCGATCGTGTCTTTGATATGGCTGATGACAGCCATTAGGTCATGACAATAAGCCGACGGGTTGGCGAAGCCGTGACCGGGGCGAAAGCGGTGGGGATAGGTGCCGCCGCCACAAACTCCGACAATCGGGCACTCGCGGCACTCACGGCACAGCGCGTCGATTCCGCTTCGTCGATCGATTAATGCCGGTGCCGCCATATAGTCGTCGAAACTGTGGCCGGCGAGCGTCAGCCCGGTCGCGGGCGCCCCGGGATAGGCGATCTTCAGGATGTCGTCGGCCTCCAGGGACCCGTCGGTCTCCACGGTGACGTGCTGGACCGGCCCCGCGCCGATCGCCGTGGTGCCGGTGCGGGCACCCAGCAGGACCGCGATGATCTCGTCGAACATCCGGATGCCGGTACCGCTGCCCGAGCGGTACCACCGGTCGAAGACCTGGGTGAGCCAGGCGGCGTAGCGGGCGCCGGGCGGGGGCGGATCGGCCCAGGTCCGATGCGGCAGCAGCAGGTCCACCAGGGGCGGATCCCACTCGGTGAGCGCCTCGTAGACGGCCAGCGGATCGGACTCCAGGTCCACCACGCCGAGGATGCCAACGAACAAGTGGCGGAAGCGGTCCGAGGCGACCGCCCGCAGTCCGGCCGAGACCGCTTCGTGGCTGCCGCGGCCGTCCCGGAAGCGGCGCCGGCGGTCGTTGTCCGAGGCGGTCCCGTCGATGCTGACGGCCACCAGGATGTCCAGCGCCTCCAGTCCTTCGAGCATCTGCTCGGTCAGCAGCAGCCCGTTCGTCTGCACGATGAGGCGGACGGCGGTGTCCCCGACGGCCCCGCGGATCGCCTCGGCGACCCGGCGAAGCGTCGGCAGACCGGCCAGGAGCGGCTCGCCGCCGTGCAGCACCACCTCGATCCACGGCGGACGGTGGGCTTCGACGTGTTCGGCGATCCTCGAGGCGGCGAGGTCGATCGTGGCCGGGCTCATCGTGGCCGGCTTGTCCCGCCAGCTCTGGTCGGGGCCCTCGTAGATGTAGCAGTAGGTGCAGGCGAGATTGCAGCGGGAGTGCAGCTTGAGAACGAACTGGCGCAGCCCCGTCGCCGTCCAGGCCGGTCGCGCGGGCCCGGGCGGGAGCCCGCCGGCGTCGAGGCTCAAGGCACCAGGTCCGGCGGCGGAGGCAGCAGGCAGGAACTCCAGCCGACGACCCACTCGGTCTGCTGCACGTGCTCGGCCAGCAACCGCCGCATCGCCCGGGCCAGCGGCGACGGGTACTCGCCCGGTTCCGGTCGCGCCTCGGCTTCGGGTCGCGCCTCGGCTTCGGATCCCGCCTCGGCTTCGGGTCCCGACGCGGCTTCGGGTCCCGACGCGGCTTCCCGTCCCGCCCCCTGGAGCGGCCCCGGTTCGATCCATGCCAGGTCATGGCTGGTGAGCGCACCGGATATGACGATGCCCGCGGCCGACCCGCCTGTTCCGAGAGCCGCGGCAGTTGTGCGTTCCAATCGGGATCCCCTCCCTGTGGCGGCCCCCCGACCGGCCGGCCGCAGAGGTCGCGGCTCGTCCGTGAGCGCCTGCTTGTGCAATCCCGCGTAACCAGGTACCCGTCGCAGCGGCAATTAATTCAGGGCTCTGACCAACTCTCGACAGGTGGGCTGCCTCAGCCGGCCGGCGCCTGCTCCCGCGGCCGGCCCCACAGCGGTCCCAGCCGATCCTGCGCCTCGTCGAACGCGTCCTTTAGGGCGCGCGCCTTCTCGGCGCGCCCCGAACTGCGGTGGAACCCGATCCGGGCCTCGATCGCCGACCGGGTGAGGACGGCCTGCGCCTCGGACAGAGCGCCGAGATCGGGCATGAGCGCGAGCCACACCGCGTCGGCGGCCTCGATGTCGTCCTCGGCGCGCGTCGACCGGCTCATCACGTCCAGGCCGCGGGCCAGGATCGCGGTCGCGGCCACCCGGACGTCCTCGGCGGGACCGTGCCGGCGCAGTTCGCTCATCAGGTCGGTGGCCTCGTAGGCGGACAGGGAGGCCCCGGTGAGCCGGTGATGCTCCAGCAGGGTGTCGGCCAGGAGCACCGACTGCTGCTGGGAGGCGTTCTCGGCTTCGGCGAGCCGGCGGCGCACCCGGATGGCGTCGTCGAGGTCGTCCGGCGACTCGGTGCTCTGATACCGCGCCAGCAGGACGTCGGCGAGCCGCTCCAGACCTTCCTGGCGGTGCGGATCGTCGTCCGGCACCCGGTCGACGTACTCGCGCAGGACGATGACCGCCTCTTCGGTGTCGAGCGCGGAGCCCTCGCTGCGGCCGCGATGCTCCAGCAGCTCGGCCAGAGCCGCGGTCAGGGGCCAGTCCCGGCTGGCGGCCTCGCTCACCGCCAGCCTCGCCGCCTCGATGGCCTCGTCGATTTCCGCACTCCGTCCAGTGTCTCGGGCCGTTCGGGCCAGAGCCAGGGCGCGCGTTATCCGTTGTGCTTCCGAAGCGCCACCCACCGTGTCGGCCACCGTATCGGCGACGCCGGGATGGTCGAGCGCACGGCGGACCGTGTCGGGCAGAATCCGCGCGAACGGGCTACCGAACCGCCCCTCGCGGCCGGCGGGCACCGCGGGCGTGCCCATGATCGCGATGAAGCCGCGGGAGTCGGGCCGGAATCCGAGCTCCGCGTCCAGATAGCCGGACAGCGCGGCGCGCACCTTCTCGGCCTGGCGGTCGTCCATCTCCCGGCGCAGTTCCTCCCCGACGCCGGGCAGCCACCGGAAGGCCGGCGGCCCTCCGCCCTCCGGGACGGTGGGATCGCGCTGCATCAGGCCGCCGGTGATCACCTCGGCCAGGTGGGCCCGGCTCCGGTCCGGGAAGCACGTGGCGAGCACCATTTGCATGATGGGCAGACTGAGCGGCACGACGGACAGCGCGGCGGCGAGCTCCCGGGCCCCCTGGCTGGCGGCGGCGCGGAAGCGGCGGACGACCGGCACCGCGGTGAGTTCGCCGGCCGGCCGTCCGGACTCCTGGACACCGCCGGCCGTCGAGGACTGGGCATACCCCGCGGCCGGCCGGGCTCCGAGCACCGCGAAGCGGGCGGTGGCCAGCCGGCCGGAGGCCAGCGCGGCCCACGTCGCGAGCCAGGTCTCGTGCGCCTCGATGATGGGGACGGCCGGCACCGCGTCCTCGGACGCGACGCGGGTCAGGTGCAGGGCTTCGGGGCCGCGCGCGGCGCCGGTCACGGTGGTGAGCCTCGGACGCAGCCCGGTCCGCCGCCATAGGCGGTTCGGCAGAGGCTGGACGAGCGCGACGGGGCCGCGGGCGGCCAGCCGGGCGACCGCGTCCAGGACCGCGCCCTCGTACCAGAGCTTTGCGACGCCGTCCGACAGGATGAGGACCGCGCCGTCTCCGGACCCGTCGGCCAGCCGCGCCAGCGGGCCTTCATACCCGACCTCGACCCCGCCGCGGCGTTCGGACACCACAGCGGTCTCAGCGCGAAGCCGCAACGACCACGTCTCGACCCTGCGGAAGACCCGCGAGAGCGACAAGCCGCTGACGATGTCGTCCTCAAGGCCTTCCCAGACCTGCATGGACACCGACGTGTCGACGACGACCTTCGCGACGCCGCGGCGCGGGCGCTGCCGCTTGTAGACCGGCCAGATCAGCCCGGTCTCCGCGGCGAATCGCGCGGTCTCCTCCTCGTCCACGACGGCGCCGGCGTCGGCGGCGTCCGCGGGGCGGCGCACCGGCAGCGGCCGCATGCGCCGCAGCGACCGGGCGAACCGGACAGCTTCGGAACCGCTCGGCGAGGGGACGCGGATCAGGGCCGATCCCATGAGCCGGGGCGGAGAGGGCGCGCGACCCTGCTGGTCCGGTTCGGAACCGGCGACGTCGGTCGGCACACTTGATCGGGGGGACGGCTGGCGTCCGGCGGACGTCCTCGGGATCGACACAGGGATGCGGTGCGGGGGCGACACCTCCGGCCCGGGGTCCTGCTGCCGTTCGGAGGAGCCGGCCGCCGCACCCGCGGAACGGTCGATCCACTCCGCCAGCCAGAGCGCCTCGGCGATCTCCTCCGCTGACAGGTCTGCCGGCGCGATCGCCTCGATGAACTCCGCGAGCGCCGCCCGGTCGTCGTCTGGCACGGCCCGGATCACCCCACCTGGTCGAGCGGGGCCATGATCCGGTCGGCCAGCTCGGTGCGGTCCGTACCGCCGAGCTTGGCCGCGATCGCGAGATAGACGGCGCCGAGCAACTGGTCGGTCGCGACCGTTCCGGCGCGGCGCTTCACGAGGAAGTCGTCGATGAGCGTCCCTCCCGCCCGGACTCCTTCTTCGCCCAGATGCGCCTCGACGATGCTCACCAGACGGTCGCGGTCCGGGTCGGCGAGTTTGAGCCGCACGCAGCGCCTCAGGAACGCGGCGGAGAAGTCCCTCTCCCCGTTGTCGGTGAGCACGACGATGGGGAACGCGTTGCACCGGATCCGGCCCTCGTGCACCGCGACCGGGGCCGTCTGCCCGGTGACGCCGACCTCGACCGAGCCGACGCCGCGCTGCCTGACCACTTCCTCGATCTCGAACTCGCCGTTCTCGAAGACGTGCAGCAGGTCGTTCGGAAGATCGAGGTCGCTTTTGTCCAGTTCGTCGATCAAGAGGACGCGCGGATATTCCTGAGGGAGCAAGGCCGTTCCAAGAGGGCCGAGACGTATATAGTCCCCAAGATCGGGAGCGGTATCAGAGCCCATAATCCGGCGCAGATTCGTCTCTTCCAGGCGACCCAGCGCGTCATAGCCGTAGAGGCCCTCTTTGACGCCGGTCCGGCTGGTGATCGACCAGTGCAGAACCGGACCCAAAGAAAGCTCGCGGGCGATCGCATAGGCGAGCGAGGACTTGCCGCTACCGGGCTTTCCCGTAACAAGCAATGGGCGGCGCCACAGGATGGCCGCATTAATCAGGTCGAGATCGCCTTCGGACAATAGGAGACGTTGCTCGGCCTCTGAACGTCCCAGCCGGCCGACCGCCGCCCGGTCTTCCTCCAGGGAGAGCTCGACCAGCGGCGCGCCGCCGAAGGTCCGGCTGGCCATAGGCGGCGGCAACTGCTCGATGCGACGATGGGGGACCCCTTCACCTTTGAAGATCCACCAGTCCTTCATATTATGAGTCCTCTGGATAGCAGGGTTCTGTCAGCAGATTCTCTTCGTGGCCCAGTCCCGGGTTGTCCCAGAACAGGACCACGGCGTCTAATTCCTCGGCCCCGGCCTGGCTGCGCTTGGCGAACAGCCGGTGGGGCACGTCTTCCAGAACGACGTCACGCAGCGCTTCCTCGGCTATTCCCTGGAAGTACGGCCCGGCGCACAGCTGCGCCGCGGACTGCGGATCGGCATGGTCCACCCCGCAGTCGGACGCCGACCAGACCAGCAGCGGCACGCCGCCGTCGACCGCCTCGTCGAGCAGGCGCCGGGATCGCCGGTGCCGGCTGGTGGGCGGGTTCACCAGGCCCAGCCCGGTGTGGTCGCCGGCCCGGACGATGTTCTCAGGATCCTCGCACATGACCCACTGCAGCGAGACAGTGCCCTTAGACGAGTGGTCCCAGATCTCCCGCAGCCTCATCCCCGGCGCGTCATCGTGATCCCGGTAGCGTTCGACGGCGCGGACCGCGACCGGGAGCATGTGACCGATCTGCTTGGAGCCGAACGCCTCCCATCGGTGCACGGGTTCGGCCACGAGGTCCATCGGGAGGACGAGGTCGATCAGGCAGGCGCTGTCCAGACCGGCCGCGGCGCGCACCGCCGTGGGCAGGACGTCGCGCAGATACGCCAGAACACTCGCGCTGGCGATGGTCTCCTCCGGGGACTGCTCGGCCCCGACCCCGGTGCCGTGGTACATCCGGATGCTGACATGGAAGCCGCCGGCCGGATCGAACGCCGGATCGACGAGGACCCGCAGCGAGCTGCGGCCGGCCTCACTGGCCTCGGCGGCACGGCGCAGAGCCGAGGTCTGGGTGCGCAGGGCACGCAGGCGGGACGTCTGGTTGAGCTCCGCCGCGAGATCATCGGCCCATCTGCGGGCGTCGGCCAGCCATTTGAGGCTGGCCCGGCGCTCGAGCCGGGCGGTCAGACCGTCCATGAAGCGCAGGAGGCTGTGGACGTCGGTGGAGCTCCAGGTCATGGTGGCGGCCAGGCCGAGGGCGACGTCCCGCAGACTGGCGTCGGCCCGCAGATCGAGGCCGCTGTGGCTCTGGGTGATCTCGAAGAGCTCCGAGTCGGTGACGACATGGCGGATCGGCGCCAGCAGGCCGAGCAGCGCGGCTTCGCGCAGGGGCCGCTTGGCGGCGTCGGCACGCGCCGCGCCCCCGAAGCCGGCAGCCGGCTGGGGGCCGGTGAAGTAGGACTCGCACATGGCGGGCCAGTCCACGACCCGCGCGTGGAACCCGTCATGGGCCGCCAGGATGTCCTTCGCCCGGCGCGGATCCAGCCGCCGGGCCAGCACCCGCGGAAGGACCCCGATCAGCGGTACGGCGTAGCCGCCGGCCCCGTCGTTGTCGGCGCGGGCGGCCTTGACGATGCCGGTCACCCGGCCGGTCGCGAGGTCGATGACCATGCTGCCGGACCGGTATTTGGGAACGGTGTCCCCGGCGAGTTCGACGTACTTGAAGCTCGGCAGGCCCGGAGCCGCCGACGCCCCGCGGGTCCCGCCGGCGTCGTACAGCCGGCTGGCCAGCTCCGGCATCCCGCCGGGGCCGCGCTCGTCGTAGCCCAGGCTGAGGTAGCCGGCGCTGCTGAGGAAGGACGCGCTGGGCGCCAGATCCAGCCAGACCGGATACCGGTCGCCCTCGTGCCCCGGCGCGGCCGGCGCGACGCGGAGCAGCGCCAAGTCCGGCACCGGCCACGAACCCCGGCCGTCGTACTCCGGGTCGATCAGCTCGACCGCCTCGACCCGCAGGATCTCGGAGCCGTTCAGCACGGCGAGCTCGGGCTCGTCGCCGACGACGTGGGCGCAGGTCAGGACGAGGTCGGTGGTGACGAAGAAGCCCGAGCCGATCAGGCACAGGGCGGGGTCGGCACCGCGCTCGGCACCAGGGTCGACATGAGACTCGGTACCGGGCTCCGGAGGGTCCTCGGGCGCGAGGATCGCGACCGTCGACTTCTCCGCCTGGGCGATGAGGTCTGCGCCGCCGGGATTGGGCAGTTGGGCACGGGCCATCAAGGCACCTGGCGCGGGCCGGTTCCGGGGTCGGCGGCGGTTTCGGTTTTGGCTTCGGCGGCGGCTTCCGCTTCGGCTTCGGCGGCTTCGGCGGCTTCGGCTTCCGCTTCCGCGCCTTCTGCGGCTTCCTTGGCTTCCGCTTCGGCGGCTTCAGCATCGCCAGCGGCGCCGCCGGCGAGACCGTCCTGATGCTCCCAGGCCAGCTTCACCTTGATGGACGCCTTGGCATGCCCGGTCGCCACCATGCTGATGATCTTCCCGGTGGAACCGTCGATCTCCAGCCCGAACTCGACCTCGACCCGGTCCGGCCGCACGGCCGACAGACTCTTCCGCACACTGTGCGCGATACCGCCGACGGTCTCGGTGAAACCGACAAGCTTGCTGATCTGCCCGTCGTCACCCGACTCCGCCGAATCCCGCCGACTACTGCGACGGCCACCCACATCGGGCGCCGTGCCCTCGGGACCGCGCTCATCCGACCGTGGCTCCGGTACCTGCACCCGCACCCAGATGAGCTCCCCGGTCGGTAGTTCGACTCTCCGTGGCACTCCGTCGGCATCCATCGTCATTGGTTCCCCCCCAACGCCCGGCTAAAAGCCTTCCAAAACACCATAGTTGGCAGGGGCATCGTCAGGGAACTGATGCGAGGCCGCATCGTGGAGAGTGCCTAGGGCGATCTTCTGCGAGGGGCGGCGCGCACCACTTCTCAGCGCGCACGCACCACCCGCCCGCTCACACCGGTCAGCCCTGATAAGGCGCGATCATCTTCGAGAACTCATACGGCGTCTGCGTGATGTCCGTGCACTTCGACAGCGAGCCGGTACAGGCGTTGCCGTCGCGCGTGACGTCCCAGAACGCCAGCTCGCCCAGGTGCTGCTGTTGGGCGAAGGTGAGCAGTTGCTGCATGTCGGCGGGGTAGAAGACCTCGGAGGAGTCGTCGTTCTGGCCGATCATCGGGGTGACGCCGATCATGTTCCAGACCTGGGCCGCGGTGAGGGTCGGGTACAGGGGCGTCAGTTGGTTGAAGAGGGACTTCGCCGAGTCGATCGCGTAGGTGCCCATCTGGCCGCCGGGGTTGGGGGCCTCGATGTCGCCGAAGTCCATGGCCATGCCGTTCACCATGGTGATCTCGGCTCCGTACTTCACGGCCGACTGGACCGCGTAGAGGCCGTCGGAGGTGAGGCCGGAGGGGAGGATCGGGAGGGTCAGGGTGACGGTGAGGGGCTTGCCGGCTGCCGCCGCCGTCCTCTGCAGGGCGGCGATGGCCTGCGAACGGCGGTCGATGGACGCCGGGTCGGCGACCGCGGAGCCCTCGATGTCGAAGTCGATCTGGGTGAGGTTGTAGGCGGTGATCGCCGATTGGTAGGCGGCGGTCAGGGAGGGTACGTCGGTGCAGGACTGCGCCAGCTCGGTGCCCGCCTCGCCGCCGAAGGAGGGCTTCACGTCGCCGCCGATGCCGCGCAGGCCCGCTATGTCCGACTGCTCGAAGCCGGCGTTCATCGCGTAGGCGTTGAACCAGCTGGGGGTGCAGGTGGCGGTGCCGTTGACGATGAAGCCGAGGGAGAACTGACGCAGGCCCGTCGTCTCGGCGATCTGCGTCAGGTTCGGGGTGGGCCAGGCGCCGATGTCGACGAACGGGGCCGCGACCCCGGGCAGGTGCCCGCCGCCGGTGTTCGCCAGGGTGGTCGCGCTGACGGCCGCGCTCGGCGCCGACAGGTTCCCGGCCTCGTCGTAGGCGCGCACGGTGAACGAGTAGGACGTCGAGGGCGCGAGTCCCGTAACGGTCGCCGCGGTGCCCTGGGAGGTGGCGACGATCGTCGAGCCCGAATACACGTTGTAGCCGGCGACCGTGACGTTGTCGGTGGAGCCGGTCCAGGACAGGGACGCCGCGCTCGAGGTGGTGCTCAGCGCGGTCAGGCCGGTCGGCGCGGTCGGGGCCTGGACGTCCGCGCTGCCGTCACAGGGATCGGAGTTCAGCTGGCAGGTGGACGGGTCGGTGTACGTCCCCGAGTAGCTCGCGTCGAAACCGATCGTGATCGAGGCCCCGGCGGCGATCGTGGTGTCGTAGGACTGCGCGACGACGCTGTGCGTGGTGCCGCTCGCGGTGTCGGTGCCGCCCCACATGCTGGTGATCTTCTCGGTCGCCGGCAGGTTGAACTGGAGCGACCAGGTGTTCAGCGGGACGGCCATCGGGTTCGTGATCACGTACTGCCCCTGGAAGCCGCTGCCCCAGTCGGAGATCTTGGTGTAGGCCGCGGTGGGCAACGGAATCGAGGTGGCCGACGCGGCCGAAGCAGTCGGCGGGGGCAGCGCCAGACCGCCGGCCAGCAGAGCGCCGCCGGCAACGGCGCTGATCAGACTTCTTCGTATGGTCTTCAGCATGATCCGTCATCCGTCCAGACATTCTGGGAGTTGGCGCCGGGCACGTCGCCCTGGGTCCACCACTTGGCGGTCCAGGTGTGGCCGCCGTAACTGACGGTCGCGCCGCCGCTGTAGGCCGTCGCGGAGTTCCACGCCGCGGCGGTGCACCCGGCGGCAGAAGAGCTCGGAGGGGAGCTCGGCGGGGAACTTGGAGGCGAACTCGGCGGCGAACTGGACGGCGGCGGGGTCGGCCCGCTGAACGGGTTGGCGATGATGGTGACCGTGCGGTGCTGCACGCCCCAGCCGTTCGCCTGCGAACCGGGCAGCCAGACGTCGACCGTGTCGTTCTGGATCCAGGTCCCGATGTCGGCGGCGTAGCACGTGCCGTACCCGGGCACCGTGAAGTAGGTGCCCCACGGGATCACCCGCGGATCGACCGCGCACACGCCGAGCTGCGCGTTGTACCCCGAAGCCGTACCCCCGCCGTCGTTGTACGACGTCACCATCATGGTCATGGTGCTGCCGACCGGCGTCTGCCACGGCACCACCGCGCCGTCGGAGTCCAGCTGGTAGGGCGCCGACATCTGGCCCAGCGAGGAGTCGGCCCCGCTCTGGTCGGTCATCGCCTCGAAGGAGTAGTAAGCGTTCTGACACGGCGCGGTGTCGACCGCGGTGAGGGCCGGCTGGCCCCAGTCGGACACCCAGGCGACAGCCTGGCCGTTGCGCCACACCCGGTAGGCCTGGGCTCCGGGCACGCGGTTGAACGTGATGTCGACCTGGCCGCCGGTCAGGGTGCCGGTGACGCCGCCGGGAGCGGCAAGCCGCGCGGAGAAGTCGACGGGCTGTGCGGTCTGCGACGGCGGGACCCACGGGGTGTCCGACCGCGGCGGCGGCGTGACGTTGGCCCAGAACGGACAGGTCGGCAGCGAGGAGGTGCCGTCGGCGCGGGCCTGCTGCGCGGCCACCACCCCGACGGCGCCGAACGCCGTGAGGGTCAGCGCCACGGCGCCCAGCAGCGCGCGCAGACGGGGACCCCGCCAGCGGCTCGGGGCATGCTCGGGTATTCGTCGCCTGATGGGGAACAGGCTCATGGTGTGCTCCCAATGACGTCGGAACGGGGGTGGCTCCGGAGCCGCAGGGCACATAATTGGACTAGACCACAGGCCTGTCAAGGGAATCAGGGCCCTACCGGCCTCACAAGGGTCGGGCAAGGGAGCTGGGCCGCGCCGTCGGGAATTAGGCAGGCGAACGCGCTGCGTTGCCGCCTCAGCGCCCGAGAGAACTGGGTGTCGCGCCGGTCGCGGCCCGGGTGGTCGGCGCGCCCGACGGCACATTCGTCTGCGCATTCGTCGGCGCACTCGACGCGCTCAAGGGCACGTCCGGCGGCCCGCCCGACGGCGCGGTGCTCTGCAGCGGCCTTCTCGCGCTCGTAGTAGGGGCCGAACGCTCGGAGGTCCTGGAAGCACCGGGGGTACTGGGATCTGCGGAGGTACTGGGGAGCGGGTACTGGGGGTTGGGCGGTGTCGTGACCGGGTTGGGAATGGGAGTCGGCACCGGGGTGGCAGGCGTGCTGCTCGTTAGCGGAGGCGGGCCGAGCGGCTGCACCGGTGCGGGGCCGAGCGCGGGACCGGACGGCCACAGGGCCAGCGTGATCGCGACGGCCGCCATCACCGCCCCGGCCCCCGCGCCCGCGGTCGCCGCGGCACGGACCAGGCGCCGGCGTGCCGCGCGACGGCGGACCCGCTGGAACGCACCCGGGGGCGGTGCGAGCAGCGAGACCCCGGGCCGCAGCAGCACGACCAGCTCGTCGTCGGCCAGGGCGTCGGTCATGACTTCGGTGATGTCATCGGCGGTTTCATCGAGGATGCCTGCGCCTTCGCCGTCGTGGGCACGGTCGTCGCCGTCGTCGTCCGCGGGCTCAATGAGTGTGATCAAGACGTCCTCCGAGTCCGGCGCGCAGGAGTTCCCGTGCCGCGTGTAGATCGGATTTGACCGTTCCTTCTTTCCGCCTGGTCAGCTGGGCGATCTCCCGGATCGGTAGATCGGCGTAGTAGTACAGCAGAACAGGCGTGCGCAGCCGCTCCGGGAGCGACCGCACCAGCATCCGTACCGAGACCGAGGCGTCGGCGCCCTCCGTCGGCCGCGCCAGCTCCGCCTCGGTCGTGGCCTGCCGCAGCGCCCGGCGTTCGCGGTCCAGCTTGCGCCAGTGGTCGCGGACCAGGTTGGCCGCGGTCACGTAGAGGAAACCGCGTGGCTCCCGCACCGCGGTCCAGTGTCCCCACAGGCGCGTGAACGCCTCGGAGGCGATGTCGTGGGCGGTGCCGTCATCGTCGACGAGACGACGGCACCAGCCGGCGAGACCGGGATAGAGATCGGTGAACAAGTCGGACGCCGCCCGACTCTTCTCTCCGGAATCCTTGGACCGGCTCAACTCTCTCCAGATGCTCGGAACGCGGGGAACGCTCGAAACGCGACGGGACCCACCGGCCCTATCCGGCGGTACTGGCCAGCGACGCGAACACCAAGACATTGTCGAGGTAGCCGTCGCTGGTCTTCGCTCCCCCACACGTGATGAGACGCAGTTCCGGCCGGTCCACGTTCCCGTAGACCTCCTGGGTGGGGAACTGGTCCTTGGCGACCGTCCGCACGCTGTCGACGGTGAAGACCGCCGAGGCGCCGTCCTGAAGCGTGACCACCACCCGCGCGCCGGGCCGCAGCCGGGACAGCTGGAGGAAGACGCCGTTCCCGTACTTGCCGACCGTCACGTGGCCGAGGATCACCGACGGCCCGGTCTGCCCGGGGGTCGGCGAGTTGCGATACCAGCCGGCCGGGCTGTCCGCCTTGACCGGAGGGACCTCGACCGTGCCATCGGCGGCCAGCCCGAGCGACATCACCGGAGTGTCGACGCCGATGTCGGGGATCTGCAGCCGTACCGGGACGGAGCGGGCGATCGCGCCGGGGGCCACGGGGCTCCCGGACGTGCCCGCCGACGGAGCGCCGCCGGTCGAGCCGCCCGCTGCCGCGCCGGCCGTGGAGGAGGACGTCGTGGGAATGGTCGTGGTACCGCCGGCAGACCTCCCAGTACCGCCGGCAGACGTTCCCGACGACGCGCCACAGCCGGAAGCCAGCATCAGGACGGCCAGCAGCGCCGGCCATCCGCGCGTCCAGGACGGCCGCAAGATCAGCCCCGGGCCTTGTTCCGGCGACGCAGCATCACGCCGCCCGCGCCGCCCAGGAGCAGGGCCAGCCCGGCGCCGGCCGCCTCGGCCTGCCCGGGGCCGTGCGAGGTGTCCGACGGCACGCCGGTGTTCGGCGCGCCCGACGGCACCGCCCCGACCTGGTTGCCGCCCCGGCTCGGCGCGGGCGGCGTCGTCGGCACGGCGCCGGCCGAGGGGCGGGCGCTCGGCATGGTCGTCGGCGCGGCGCTGGGCGCCGAGGAAGCCGCGGGGATGGGCACCTGCGAGGGTGACGCCGCGGTGGAGGGCGCAGTGGTGGGCTGGCTGGAGGTGTCGCTGGCGAACGCCGTTCCCGCGCCGGTGCCGGCCAGCACCATGGTGCAGGCCACGGTGGTGAACAACCGAGTACGCATGAGGTCTCTCCTCGATCGATCCCCGGGGGTCCCGGGGATCAGTGGGTCTGCGACGGATCCGGTGGATCCGTTGGGCGAATCACGCGGAGAGACGACCGGGACCGGGGTTCGGTTGTAAAGCGTTGGTAAA
This sequence comes from Catenulispora sp. GP43, assembly GCF_041260665.1. NCBI lineage: Bacteria > Bacillati > Actinomycetota > Actinomycetes > Catenulisporales > Catenulisporaceae > Catenulispora > Catenulispora sp. GP43. Next base: position 91,496 of record NZ_JBGCCT010000023.1, read on the forward strand.
GGAATCGGGGCGGGGGTTCGGCGGGCATCGAGAATGAGGAGCGATCGCCCGCCGTATGCAGCACGGCGGGCGATCTGCTATCCGGCGGCGGCGAACGTGAAGAGCTTCTGGGCGTCGATGCGTACCCCGACTCCGTCCTTAAGCCCGTCCAGCCATTCCTTGAACGCGGGCCCCTGTTTCGGGACGTAGTGGTCGAGCATCGCCTGTCGCAACGGTACGCACTCCGGTCCCTGCAACCCGAACAGCTCGGCGCGGCCGTGGACCGTCACCGACATCTCCTCCCCCGGCAGGTAGGTCGCGCTGACCGCCGGACGCGCCCGCAGATGCCGGATCCGCACAGACTGCGGCCCGGAGCTGAACCACCACGAGCCGTGCAGGAAGTAGCCGTCGAAGGGCCCGGTCAGCGGGCGTCCGTCGGCGGTCACGCTGGCCACGGTGATCAGGCACATGCCCCGGAGGCGCTCGGTCAGTCCGGCGGCGTCCAGGCGGCGCTCGGAGGTGATGATGTCGCGCATGTGCGGGCCGGCGGTGGCGGCGCTGTCGTCGAGGAGGGTCTGCAGGGCGGCCAGTTCTTCGGTGGTCTCGAGCATGGGGCAAATATTTCAGACGCTACCGACAAAACAGGCCTTTGCCACACCTTGGCGGGCGGGCGAAGGCGCGCGAAGTCTCGCGGATCAGGCCAGGCGCGCGGCGAGGTCGGCGAAGATGTCGTCGATCCGGTCGACCACCAGCGACAGGTGCCCTTCGTCCGGCAGCAGCCGGACGGCCGCGCCCGGGACCCGGCTCGCGAGCCAGCGGCCGTGGCCCGGCGGGACCATCCGGTCCTGGTCGCCCTGCCAGACGGAGACCGGGGTCTGGATCTCGGTGGGCTTGAAGCCCCAGTCGGTGATGAAGGCCAGGTCGTCGTCGCGCCAGCCGGCGATGCCGGTGGACACCGCCTGGCGGAACGCCGCAGCCGTGTACTCGGCGAAGTCGTCGGTCAGAGCCCTGCGATCCACCTCGGAGACCAGGTCGCCCAGCGCGCCCGCGATCTGGTCGCCCCGCACCGCCGCCAGCGCGTCGGCCTGCGCGCCCAGGTAGGCGGAGAGCGGCTCGACGCCGGCCGTGGCCGCGCCGAACTCCTCGACGTTCTCCGCGCCCATGTCCTCCAGCCAGTCCAGGCCCTCGGCCGAGTACGGGGCGGCACCGGCGATGGTCGCCGCCGCCACGCAGCGCCCCGGCAGCAGCGCGGCGCAGGCCAGGGCGTGCGGGCCGCCGCCGGACCAGCCGACGGTCAGGAACCGGTCGGCGTCCAACTCGGCCAGCAGGGCGGCGACGTCCTCGGCCACTGAAGCGATAGTCCGGCCGGGCTGCGGCGAAGAGCCGGCGTAGCCGGGACGGCTGTGGATGACGAACCGCAGGCCGTGCCGCGCGGCGGCCTCGACCATCGGGTCGAACAGCACGGCCGCGAACGGCGTGCCGTGGTGGAACACGAGCGGCGTCCCGCTCTCCGGGCCGGCCACCAGGTACTCCAGGATCCGGCCGTCTGCGAGGCGAAGGCTGCTCATGGGGAGGAAGCTACCGGCTGCGGGCCCCGGCGACTACCGGGGATCGCACCGACCCCGGCCCCGTGCCAGTACCACCCGGGGCGACACCAGGGGATCCGGGCCCGGGCGACCAGGGCCCGGTACGGGCGCGACACACCGCCACCACGGGGGAGTCTGGCTCAGTCAGATGATCCGCGTGAGAGGAAGTCCGCCATGGCCGTCACCTACACCGCCACCGTCGAAGTCACCGGCGAGGGCCGCAACGGCGGGACCGCCCGCTCGTCCGACGGTCTGCTCGAGCACCGCCTGGCCATCCCCAAGGAACTGGGCGGCACGAGCGACGCCACCAACCCCGAGCAGCTCTTCGCCGCCGGCTGGGCCGCCCACGGGTTCTGCCCGTATTCCAAGGCGACGCGCGGCAACATCCCGGTCACCATCGACGCCTCCGCCGTTTGAGCCGGGTGCCGAAATGTCGGAGAAGGAGGCCGAGAACACGCCTGAGGGCGCCCCCATGGCCCGCAGGACGCTGCTGGGCGTGCTCGGCGCGGGGGCGCTGGGGCTGATCGCGGCGCCCACCCTGCAGGCCGGGTGGGAGAAGGTGCTCGCCAAGGCGTCCGAGGACGACCCGACCGGCCTGACCGGTCTGCTGCCGAACCCCGGCGGGTTCCGGTACTACAGCGTCGTGGGATCGGTCCCACACAAAGGCGAGAGCGACTACGAGTTGCGGATCGACGGCCTGGTCGATCGGGCGCGGACCTACACGCTCGCCGATCTGCGCGCGCTGCCGCAGACCCGGGTCGTCCACGACGTCCAGTGCACCGACGGCTGGCGGGTCGAGAAGACGCCGTTCGAAGGCGTGCGGCTGTCCGACCTGCTCGACGACGCGGGGGTCGCCGCGAACGGCAAAGCCCTGCGATTCACGTGCTTCGACGGCGCTTACACCGAGAGCCTCACGCTCGACCAGGCTCGCCGCTCCGACGTGCTCATCGCCCTGCGGATGCAGGACGCGCCGATCACGCACGACCACGGCGGCCCCGTCCGGCTGTACGTGGCGCCGATGTACTTCTACAAGTCCGCCAAATGGCTGTCGGGCATATCGGTCACCGACCGGGTGGTCCCCGGCTACTGGGAGGAGCGCGGCTATGACGTCGACGGCTGGCTCGACGGCGCCGACAAGCAGGACGGCACGGCCTGAGAACGGCAGGGTCCGGCGGTTCACCGCCGCCGAGCGGATGGTCCACCGCGGCACCGGCGCGCTGATGCTGCTCTGCGTGGTGACCGCGGCCTGCCTCTACATCGGTCCGCTGGCCCAGGCCGTGGGCCGCCGGCACCTCATGGTCACCGTGCACGAGTGGTCGGGCATCCTGCTGCCGGCGCCGTTCCTTCTGGGACTGCTTTCCCCCGCCTTCCGCGCGGACCTGCGCAGGCTGAACCGGTTCGCCTCCTACGACCGGCGCTGGCTCCACGCGGTCCGCCGGCGCCTCGACGAACCCGCGGACCGTCCCGCCGGGAAGTTCAACGCCGGCCAGAAGCTCTACGCGGGCTGGATCGCCGGCGCGGTATTGGTGATGATGTTCACCGGACTGTTGATGTGGATCACGCACTTCCTGCCGGGTATCTCCCGGACCAGTGCCATCCTTGTGCACGACATCCTGGCCTGGGCGATCGCCGTCGTACTCGTCGGGCATATACGGAAGGCATATCAGGACCCAGAGGCACGCCGCGGTATGCGGACCGGATACGTCGATCCGGTCTGGGCGCGGCGAGAACATTCCGAGTGGCTCCGGCCGGAACTACGGGAAAAACCCTAACCAGAGCGCTCGACACCCCCCTCGACATCCGGTCGGCATCCCGGTACAGGGCCGATTGCCGGGAACCTCGCCAAGGTGTTCTATTCCCCCTGGTACGCTGCGCGTAAATGGCAGCCGCGAGGCAACAAACAGGGGGAAAAGCGTTGTCTGGCTGGAGTGTTCCGGGCTACACGGAAACCAAGAACCTCGGCGCGGGTGCGACCGGGCGAGTAGTGGCGGCCGTCCAAGACGGGACCGGCACCGAAGTAGCGATTAAATACCTGAGTCCACGCTTTGTGAACAACCCGGACTTCGTCGAGCGCTTCCGCACCGAAGCGGCGCTGCTGGCCGAGATCCGGCATCCGAACGTGGTCCAGCTCTTCGACTACGTCGAGTCCGAGTCCGACTCCGAGTCCGGGGCCGGCTCGGCGATGGTGATGGAGCTGGTCGCCGGGCCGACCCTGCACCGTGTGCTGCACGAGAACGGCCGGATGGCGCCGGAGGCGGCGCTGTCGGTGATGCGCGGCTCGCTGCTGGGCCTGGGCGCGGCGCACCAGCTGGGCATCGTGCACCGCGACTACAAGCCGTCGAACGTGCTGCTCAACGCCTACGGGGTCAGCAAGCTCGCGGACTTCGGCGTCGCCGAGCGCGCCGCGCCGATCGTCGAGACCGACCCGGACGCCACCATGCCCGGCGGCGTCGGCACCCCGGCGTACATGGCGCCGGAGCAGTGGGACGGCTCGCCGGCCCAGCCGGTGACGGACATCTACGCGGTGACCGCGTCGTTCTTCGAGTGCCTGACCGGCAAGGTGCCCTACTCGGCGGAAACGGTCTACGAGCTCGAGGAGAAGCACCGCACCGCGCCGATCCCGCTGGCCGAGGTGCCGGAGGACGTGCAGCAGCTGATCGCCCACGGCCTGGCGAAGGACCCCGCCGAGCGGCCGCAGGACGTCTCGGCGTTCGTCGCGGAGGTCGAGCGCGTCGCGACGGAGAACTACGGCGTCGAGTGGGAGGAGCGCGGCCGCCAGGAGATCGCCGTGCTGCTGCCGCTGTTCGGGTTCGTCGGCCCGGGCGGCGCCGCCGGGGGCGGCGTGGACACGCTGGCGCTGGGCCCGCAGGCTCCGGACGGCCCCGAGGACCTTGAGGCGCCGAACGGCGGGGGCAACGGGCCCGCCGGCGGTGACGGGGCCAGCCGATCATCGCTGCGCCGCATACCCGGCAAGGCCAAACTGGCCGCCGCGGTGGCGATCGTGGCCGCTGTCATCCTCACCGTCACGGCCGTGGCCGTAGCCGGCAACAGCAAGCCCATCCACCAGGCCAACCCGCCCAGCCCGACCTCGCAGGTGTCCACGCCGACGGCTGGCAGTCCCACCGGCACGCCGACGGACAGCGATTCCGGCGCCGCGCCGACGATCTCCGGTTCCAGTTCGACGAGCTCTTCGTCGGGCTCGTCGAGTTCGTCCAGTTCATCGAGCTCGTCGAGTTCGAGCTCGAGTTCGTCTGCGGCCGGCTCACAGTTCAGCTCGTCCTCCTCCTCGCCGTCGAGCCGGCCGTCCTCCAAGTCCTCGTCGCCGACCTCGGTGGGGCCGACGTCCCACAGTCCGTCTTCGCCGCCGAGCACCTCGGTCCCGACCACGCCGCCGACGAGTTCCTCCTCCTCGACCCCGCAAACCTCCATCGACGCGTCGGTCTCGGTGACAAGCGACCCAGTAGCGCAGTGCATAGCCAGTTACAGCGTGACGTTCAGGACCGGCTACCTTCCAGGCGGTTCCGCAACCATCGACTACACATGGCATCTGTCGAGTGGTCGCACTGTCGCCGGGCAACCGGAAACTTTGAAGGCGAACGGTTCCCAGAGTTTCGGGACCACAGAAAGACCAGGTAGCAGCACGAATGGCAACGTTTATGTGACCTGGTCTGCCGCTGGGACCAGTGGGAGCTCCACCCCGGTACCGGTGAAGATCGTCTGTCTCACCTAGCCGCTCCGGACAACCTCAACATCGACCCCTGAAACGCGCGCAGATCGCACGAACTCTCGCCCTTCTCAGCCCGCGGCGACCGCTTGTTCGACGCCAATCAACCCTCTTACGATCTCGCCTTGCCAGTACCCGAACTTCGCGGCATGGAGGGGAATTATGGGGGATCAAGCCACGCTGGCCTCCGACTACGCGACCGGCGTCCTGAGCAAGGACATCCCCACCGAGTTCGAGCGGATCCGGCTGCTCCAGGACTGGATCGACCCCGAGACCCGCGCCGTGATCTCGCAGATCGGCCTCGATCCGCGGTGGCGCTGCCTGGAGATCGGGGCCGGGGCGGGGTCGGTCGCGACCTGGCTCGCCGACCAGTGCGATCTGGGCTCGGTCACGGCCGTGGACATCGACACCCGTTTCCTGAACGGCATGGAGCGCCCCAACCTGCGGGTGATGCAGGGTGATATCAGTGCCCTGGATTACGAGCCGTGCTCGTTCGACCTGATCCACGCGCGCCTGACCTTCTGCCACCTGCCGAGCCGCAACGAGGTGCTCGCGAAGGCCGTGCGGTGGCTGGCGCCCGGCGGGTGGCTGGTGATCGGCGACCTGTTCAGCCTGCCCGAGGACTTCTCGACGTACGAGCTCAGGCGGCGCTTCCTCGGCGGCATGGCGAAGCTCTACCTCGCTCAGGGCGCGGACATGGCGTGGGCGCCGACGATCCCGGCCCGGATGGGACAGGCCGGGCTGCGGGACATCGGCACGCGTGCGCTGGCCAACAGCGTCGGCGACGGCGGGGCCTACGACCGCTTCTCCGTCGTGAACACACGGCAGCACTGCGCGTATCTCGTCGAACGGGGACTGCTCACCGCCGACGAGATGCAGGAGTTGCTGGTCCAGTTGGAGGATCCGGCCTTCGTGGAGCTCCGGACGATCACGGTCTACGCGTGGGGCCGGCGCGAACCGCGGTGAACCGATCGGCTCCGCGGGACGTGTAGCTACAGCACTTGCCAAAGCCGCACACCAACCGCACACCAACCGCACAGGAGACGGACCAGACGATGACAACCGTTGATCTCGCCGCCACCCAGACCGCCGACGACCAATCCTGTCCCGCGCACCCCGACGGCACCCGACGGCGCACCGCCCTGCTCGGCATCGCGGTGGCGGCCGGCGCCGTCTGCGCGGGCTGCTCGTCCTCGAAAAGCAGCGGCGCCTCTGCTGCGCCGTCGACCGCTGCCGGCGCCGGAACCTCGTCCGCAGCATCCTCAAGCTCCGACTCCGGGTCCACCGCGCCGTCCACGTCCTCCGGCGCGTCCGCACCCCTCGCGGCCACCTCGGCCGTCCCGGTCGGCGGCGGCACCGTCCTGACCGACCAGAAGATCGTCCTGACCCAGCCCACGGCCGGCACGTTCAAGGCGTTCACCGCGATCTGCACGCACATGGGCTGCGTCGTCGGCACGGTGCAGAACGGCCTGATCGTCTGTCCCTGCCACGGCAGCAGCTACCACATCGCCGACGGCTCGGTGGCCAACGGCCCCGCGCCCAAGCCGCTGGCGGAGATCGCGATCAAGGTCGCGGGCGGCGAGATCACGCAGGCGTGAAGTGCCGTGTCCTGCCGCTCCCGTCCGGGGGCGGCAGGACGCCGTCGGCAGCCTCTACGTGGGAGCTGGGTAATCGGACAGCGGGTTCGCACCGATGGTGTTCACCAGCTTCCCCAGGCCCTGTGCCTTGATCAGGTCGCGGACCTGGGTCACGGTGTAGGGGTTCGGGAGGTTCTTGTTCTCCGGGCTGAATCCGACCGTGACATAGCCGTCCGGAAAGACCCCGTGTCCCACCCCGTCGCTGTGCGGGTTGGATCCCGTTGTCACGCCGTCCGAGCCGTAGACCTCGCCGACACCGCCGATGCCCAGCTCGTACCAGACTCCGGCCGCGGTCACCCCGGACACCTCGATTTGGCCGAGGACGTTCTGGGTGAGGTGTCCGAACGTACCGTCGCCGAGGGGGATGTCACCGCCCGGCTGCGGCTTGCTCTTCACCCCCGGGGGCGTGGTGTCGAAGTAGGCGGTGCCCTCGCCGTTCGCGTTCCGGAAAGCGAAACCCGTCGCGAGGTAGACCGTCTTCGACCCGTCCGTGACAGCCTGCTGATAAGCGTGCGCGAAACCGGGGAGTGTGCTGCCCTCGGGCGCCTTCCCCAACGGCGCACTCCAGGCCAGCTGGTCGAAGTCGACGTTCGGGTTCAGGACCACGACGGCATCCGGCATCAGCGCGCGCATCTGGGTCAGGGCCCCGATGCACCAGGAGCGCGCCTCCGGCGACGACAACTTCTGCTTGGAGTCCAGGACCGGCCCGTTCACCTTGGCGCACTCTTCCTGGGGCGTCCCGGGGTTGTCGAACAGGCCGGGAATGCCAAGGGTGCTCTTGTGGCCCAGCGCCGCGGGCTTCGACGCCGAACTGCTGCCACTGGTCGGCGCCAGGGCCCCGGTTCCGACGCTTCCGTCGCGGTTCCCGCCGGCCAGCCCGTAGGCGCCGACCGTCACCGCCACCACGGCCACCGCGGCGCCACCGGCCATCAGGCGGCTGCGCCGCTGGTTCCGTTCGGCTCCGCTGACCGCGTCGGGGACCAGATCCACCAGTGGCGGCTCGCCGGTCAGGGTGTCGTCCAGCAGTGCCCTGATACGACCGGAGTTCTCAGTCATGCTCGGCCATCCATTCCCACGCCGGACACAGCCGGGCGTGCACCTTCGTCCCCGTCGAACAACGAGTCGCCGAGGATCGTGCGCAGCTTGACCAGCGCCCGCGAGGCCTGGCTCTTGACGGTGCCGGTCGAGCACCCGAGGGCCTCGGCCGTCGCCTCGACGCTCAGGTCCTCCCAGAAGCGCAGGACCACGACCGCGCGGCTGCGCGGCGGAAGCTGGGCCAGGGCGGCGAGCAGCGCCAGCCGCAGCTCGGGATGCCCCGCCTCGTCGGAGGAGCCCGGCACCCGTTCCGAGGCGCGCGCGTACTCCACGGCCCGCGTCTGCTGCCGCAACACCTTCTTACGCTGGCTGAGATAGGCGCGGACGACGACGCGATGCGCGTAGGCGTCGATCGAGTCCGCCCGCCGCGCGCGGTTCCACGCGCGGCACAGGTTCATCAGCGCGATCTGCGTGACGTCCTGCGCGTCATGCCAGTTGCCGCACAGCAGGAACGCCATCCGGCGCATGTGCGCTTGGCGCGCCTGCGCGAACTCGGTGAACTCCGGCACACGATCTCCCCTTCCGTGTCTTGCATTCGAGAGGGTATGAGGGAGCCGCTGCGGGATGGGTTGCATGTGGGTGCGTGGGTTTTACTGCGGGAACGCAAAAACGGTTCGCCACAGCGCGCCCAGGCCGCGCCGCCACGAACCGCTTTGCATCATCCGTCAGAGCGCGGGGCCGGACTCCCCTGAAGCCCGGCCCCGCGTCAGGCGTCAGCCGGTGAAGGCGGTCAGCCCGTTCGGGGTGCCCCAACCGGTCGGGCCGTCATAGCCGGTCCCGGCCGTGCACAGGTAGCTCGGGGTGCACGTCGTGGTGGCGCCGGTGGTGACGTCGTTGAGCGCCGAGGTGTGGCTGTAGATGTTCGCGGCCGGGATGGCCGCCTTCGGGGTGCCGGCGTCGGCGTAGACCGCGGCGATCAGCGGGGAGGCGACGGAGGTGCCGCCGTACACGGCCCAGCCGGAGCCGCCGTAGGTCTGGTAGACGGCGACACCGGTGGCCGGGTCGGCGACCGCGGAGACGTCGGCGACCGTCCGCTTGCTGCAGCCGGTGTCCTTCTGCCAGCTGGGCTTCGGCTCGTACGCCGAGCAGCCGGACCCGGCGCCCTCGGTGGCGCTGGTGGACCAGACCGACTCGGTCCAGCCGCGGGTGTTCGAGGCCTTCTTCAGCGCGGTGCCGCCGACGGCCGTGACGTTCGGCGAGGCCGCCGGGTACTCCACGCCGTAGCCGCCGTCGCCGGAGGAGGCGGTGATGGCCACGCCCGGGTGGTTGAAGTACTTGGTGTCGTAGCCGGTGTCCGCGCTGGACTCGCCGCCGCCGTAGCTGTTCGAGACGAACTTGGCGCCGAGCTTCACCGCCTCGTTCACCGCGGTGCCGAGATTGGCCATCGAGGCGGTCTTGGCCTCGACCAGGATGATGTGCGCGTTCGGCGCGATCGCCGAGACCATGTCCAGGTCCAGGGAGATCTCGCCGGCCCAGCCGGTGTTGTTCGCCGGCAGGGTGCTGGTGCCGGTCTGGCCGACCTGCTTGAAGCAGCCGGCGGCCACGGTGCAGGCGGGCAGGCCGTACTGGCTCCGGTAGGTGGCCATGTCGGCCGCGGCGTTCGGGTCGTTGTAGGCGTCCACGATCGCCACGGTCTGGCCGGCGCCGCCGTTGGCCGGCAGGTTGTAGGCCGACCGCAGGTCCGCCGGCCCGAAGCCGGACGGCGTGGCGTTGGGGGTCACACCCATCGCTCGGATGTGCTCGGGGACGTTGTTCACGTGCAGCGCGTCGCAGGCGGCCATGCCGGGGGCCGGCGTGTCGCAGGCCCGGGTCCAGGCGGGGCCGGCGGGCTTGGCGGGCTTGGCGGTGGGGGCGCCGGTCGCGTTCGCCGAGGTGGCCACGGCTGCCGCGGTGATGCCGAGGACCGCGACGGCGGCCAGGGATATCGCGGCGCGACGGCCGGTCGGGCGCAGGTGGGATCGCAAGCTTCTGCCTCCTGAACGAGGAGTGTGGGGGCTCGAGGGTGGCGCCGCCCCGCGGTGGCAGCGCGATTGAAACTAGTGAGCACTTAAGACGCTGACAAGGGCACCAGGGAAACTTTGCCGATCCATGACTGTGAACATGCCGGGACTCTAGGTAACGCGGAGTCAGCGGGTTCGGAAGCCCGATATTTTCAAGTTCAATTCAAGGTTTTGAAACAGGCCGCGAGAGCCACTGTGAAGCGGCCTATCGGCGTTACCCCGCCGTTCACCACACTCCCACTCGGCCCCCGGAATCAGGCTGCGGACAGCGTGGCCGCGGGGCGCGAGAGGAGAACACATGAGGCGGATACTCATGGCCGGCGCGATCGCGTCGGCCGTATCCACCATCGCCGCGCTGGCGGCCTTGGCCCCATCCGCGCAGGCGGCTTCGGTGCCCCAGGTCGTCCCCGCCGGCTGCGCCGCCACCGCAGCCGCCGGGCACGCCCACTGCGACGCCCTTCAACTGGTGCGCGGCGGGGCGAGTCCCGCGGCCCCGACCGGTTTCGGCCCCAGCGACATCCAGTCCGCCTACAACCTGGGCAGCAACCCGGGCAGCGGACAGACGGTCGCCATCGTCGACGCCTACGACGATCCCAACGCCGAGAGCGACCTGGCGACCTACCGCTCGCAGTGGGGCCTGTCGGCGTGCACCACGTCGAGCGGCTGCTTCTCGAAGGTGGACCAGAACGGCGGCACCACCTATCCCAGCGGCGACTCCGGATGGGGTGTGGAGATCACGCTGGACCTGGACGCGGTGAGCGCGGCGTGTCCCGGGTGCCACATCATGCTGGTGGAGGCGAACACCAACAACGACACCGACCTGGGCGCCGCCGTCGACGAGGCGGTGAAGCTCGGCGCGAAGTTCGTGTCCAACAGCTACTCCGACGCCGAGAGCAACTTCAGCACCGGGCTGGACACGCACTACAACCACCCCGGCGTGATGATCGCGGCGGCGACCGGCGACAACGGCACCCAGTCCGGCTCCAACGCCCAGTTCCCGGCGACCTTCCCGAGCGTGGTCGCGGTCGGCGGCACCTCGCTGAGCCAGGCCTCGAACTCGCGTGGCTGGTCGGAGACGGTGTGGAACAGCGGCGGCTCCGGCTGCTCCTCGCTGTTCGCCAAGCCCGCCTACCAGCAGAACGTCACCACCGACTGCTCGAACCGGGCCAGCGCCGACGTCTCGGCCGACGCCAACCCGAACACCGGCCTGGCCGTCTACGACAGCTACGGCCAGTCCGGCTGGCTGGAGTACGGCGGAACCTCGCTGGCCACCCCGCTGATCTCGGCGATGTGGGCCCAGGCCGGCGCCCCGGCGTCCGGTGACGACGGCGTGTCCTACCTCTACGCCAACGAGGCCGAGTTCAACGACGTCACCAGCGGCAGCAACGGCTCCTGCGGCACCGTGATCTGCAACGCGGGCACCGGCTGGGACGGCCCGACCGGCGTCGGCACGCCCAACGGCGTCTCCGGCTTCGCCTCCGGCACGACTCCGCCGCCGCCCGGCAACGACTTCTCGGTGTCGCTGAGCCCGGCGTCCGGCTCGGTGAACCCCGGGTCCTCGGCCACGAGCACCGTCGGCACCAAGATCACCTCCGGTTCGGCGGTGACGGTGCGGCTGTCCGCCTCCGGTCTGCCCTCCGGCGCCTCGGCGAGCTTCAGCCCGGCCTCGGTCAGCGCCGGCAGCAGCTCGACGCTGACGATCAGCACCGCGGCGTCCACGCCGCCCGGGACGTACTCGGTGACCGTCACCGGGACCGCGGGGAGCACGTCCCACACGGCGGCGTACTCGCTCACCGTCAACGGCACCACCGGCGGCGGGACCGTCACGGTGACGAACCCGGGCAACCAGATCTGGTTCGTCGGCTTCCAGTCCCAGGGGCTCCAGATCCAGGCCTCGGACAGCAAGAACCTGCCGCTCACCTTCCGCGCCACCGGTCTGCCTCCGGGCCTGACCATCAGCTCGTCCGGTGTCATCTCCGGGACGCCGACCACGGCGGGCACCTACCAGGTGACCGTCACGGCCACGGACTCCGGCGGCGGCACGGGCAAGGCCGCTTTCAGCTACCAGATATACGGATTCTGATAACTATGTACGGATACGGATACGGGTTCTGAGCCCGGCTCTCACTGATCGGGCGGGTCTCCACGGCGTATCGACGGTGCGCCGTGGAGGCCCGCCCCCCAGTCCCAGCGCAGCCCGACCACTCCGGGCGGGACGTCCGTGGCCATCACATGGGCCTGGCCGGTCGCCCCCACCCACACCTCGCGAACCCCTTGGTCCGGCGCGGTTTCCGTGCGCCGCTCGTAGCGGACGCAGCGCGCCGGGACGGTCGCCGGGTCGAACTGGACGCTGAGGACGTAGAGCGCCGTCGCGTAGGGAAAGAAGCGCTGATAGAAGTCAGTCTCCGTCGGAGGGGACGGCGACAGGCCGGTCAGCTCGTAGTCCACGACAGCCGTCTCCCCGCGACGCAGCACCCGGTCGAAGAGCAGCTCCGCGGCCACGAAGCCACTGTCTTTGGCGATGCGCACCCGCCCGACGCGGCAACCGTGCAGCGCGGTCAGGACCGGCGCGGGCGACGGCGGATCGTAGGTGCGGTAGAGCACGGTCATCCGGCTCAGGTCGTCGGCCTCGGCCCGGAGGACCTGGCTCGTCGCCAGTGACACCTCACGCCGGTCCGCTCCGAGGCTGTAGCGGTCTTGGGTGGACACCCGCGTGATCTCCAGACGCCCGGCGGGATCCAGCCCCTGGAGCAGTCCCTCGTATTCGTGGCGGGCATCCCACGCGTCGACGACGTCCAGCCCCGACTCCCGGCGCACAGCCGTACGCCCCCGAGGCCGGCGCGGCCCCAACTGGCCGCTCAACGCCCCGGTCGACAACCCGAGGATCTCCTCCAGCAGCGACACCGCGTGCAACGACTCCGGCCGCTCCGGCCGGCTCAGCCCCCGACGCCAGTAACTCAAGGTCGCCATCGACACGAAGGCGCCGCGGGCAGCCAGTTCCAGCCGGACCTGGTCGAGCGTCAGGCCGCTGGCCTCGATCGCCAGGTGCAGCGTCGCGGAGAACGGGCCCATGCGGACGGCATGGGCCAGGTCGCGACGTAACGGTCCCAACCGAGCGGGCTCCATGGGTAGCAGTATGGCCCGAAGGGCTAACGCGGTGTAGGGGCGTTCTCCAACCCGAGCCGCTCCCGCTCCGCGTCGATGACATGCTTGCGCACCGCCGCGTCCGACAAGTCCTTGGCCTCCGGCATCGTCTCGGCCGTCTCGCTGCGCCGGGCGTAGGCGTCGAAGAGTCCTGACTTCGCGTCCAGGATCTCCAGCATCCGCTGGTCGACGCTGTCGGCGACCAGCAGCCGGTGCACCTGGACCCGGCGGATCTGGCCCATGCGGTGCGCGCGGGCGATCGCCTGGGTCTCCAGGGTGGGCTTGACCTGCGGTTCGCAGAGGATGACCACGGATGCCGCCTGCATGTTCAGGCCCACGCCGCCGGCCTGGATCTGGCTGACGAGCACGCCGGGCTTCTTCGCGGCTGTGAAGGTGTCGACCAGTTCCTGGCGCTGCTGCGGGGGCATGGAGCCGGTGAGGGGGCCGATGGCGCGTTCGCCGAGGGTGCGGCAGACCGTTTCCAGGACGTCGCGGAAGTAGGAGAAGACGACGACCTTGCGGCCGTTGGCCTCGGCCTCGTCGACGATCTCGACCAGGCGGCGGAGTTTCGCCGAGGTGGCCGGGTCGCCGGAGGCGTAGGCCGCGCGGCGCATCGCCATGAAGTTGCGGGCGGCGACCGCGTCGCGATAGGTGGCCTCCTCTTCGCCGCCGAACTCCTCCCACTCCTCGATCTGCACCATCTCGGGCAGTTCGGAGAGCACGTCCTCCTGGTTGCGGCGCAGGTAGGCCGGCGCCACGGCCTTGCGGAACGCCTCCGAGCCGGCGACCGCGTCGATCTCGCCGACCGAGTCGACCAGGTCCGGCTGGAGGTAGTCGACCAGGTTGCGGAACTCCTCGACGCGGTTCTCCATCGGGGTGCCGGTCAGGAACATGACGCGCTCCACCCGGTCGGTCCAGGCGCGCACGGCCTTGGAGCGCAGGGTCCCGGGGTTCTTCACGTAGTGCGCCTCGTCGACGACGAGCATCGCGATGTCCGTGCGGGGCGGGAGGTCCAGGTTCGGGAGCGCTTCGAAGGTGGTGATGCCGACGCCGCCGCCGGAGAGCCAGGCCCGCCGGGCCGCCTCCCCCTCCGGGCCGTGGAGCCGGTACGGCCGCAGGGCGCTGTGCGCGCGCACTTCGCGAAGCCAGTTGATCAGGACGCTGGCCGGCACGACGACCAGGAAGTGCTTGGCCCCCTCGGCCCGCAGATGCGCCAGCGTGGCTATCGCCTCGACGGTCTTGCCGCAGCCCATCTCGTCGCCGATGACGACCCGCTTCTGGGCCAGCGCGAACCGGACCCCGAACGCCTGGTAGGCCCGTAAGGAGACGCGCAGATGGGTCTGGTCCAGGTCCTGCACCGCGATGCGGTCGGCCAGGCTGGTCGGCAGGAATCCGCGCGCCGCCTCGCCGTTCGCCCGCGCGCCGGCGATGCGGCTCAGGGTGCTGAAGTAGTCGGCGGAGCGCTTCTCGAAGTCGGTGCGGACGGTGCTGCGCCGGGGCGGCTTCACCCCGCGCAGCTTCTCGTTCGCCGCCTTGATCCGGTCCAGGTCCCGGGCCGTCTCCGGGTCGGTGAGCAAGCCCTCAAGCCGGTCGACGGCGTCCTGCGCCTCTTCGCGGCGGGTGCGGCCGATGAGCGCGCGCCGCATCCGGCTGCTCAAGGGCTTGGCGGCGCCGGCCAGAGTCGTCAGCGCTCCGCCGATCCGCTTGGCCGGCTCGCGGACCTTCAGCAGCACCCGGTCCGCGGTCTGGACCCGGTAGAGGGCGGCGAGCAGCGCGGCGGCGTCGTCGACCCGCAGGTCCATGTCGGCGGTGACGTGGGTGCCGGCGGTGGCCGCGTCGGCGATGTGGCGCGCCGCCTCCACGGTGCGCTCGGCGCCCTTGGCCCCGATCCCGGGCACCTGCCGCAGCTGCTCCGGCGTCGCCTCCAGCAGGTCGGCGATGGACTTGTAGCCGGCCTCCTCCAGCTTCGTGACCGGCAGCCGCGCGCCGGTCACGTCCCTGAGACGCTCGATCGAGATGGCCCGGAGCCGGCCCACGACGGCCACCGCGTGAGAGGCTTGATAGGCGTCGCGCACGGCCTGATGGCGGCGCTCATCGCCGGCGTGCATCTCGCCGATCGCCGCCTCGGCGTCGGCGGCCGCGTGGAGTACGGCTTTCACACCGGACGAGTTGGTGAACGTCTGCCGTCTGGGCATGGGAACCGCCCCCTCTCGGCTGTCGCGACAGCGGCGCCAGCGTAGCGGCAAGGGGTGTCAGAAGTCCGGCCGGGCCGGACCGCAGTTACCGACAGGTGGAGTCATGCACGAGCTCAAAGCCCTGCTCACCGAATACGACCGCGCCCGCGCCCACACCGACGAGCTCTGGCGGGACCTCACCGCCGACGAGGTCACCTGGCGCCCGCACGAGGACTCCAGCGCCATCGGCTGGCATCTGGGCCATCAGGCGCACGTCGCGCACTTCATGATCCGCAATCTCACCGCGGCCGAGCCCAGCCCCGACCCGGAGCTGGACGGGATCATGGACTCGGCGAACCCGGAGAAGTTCCGCGGGGCGCTGCCGACCGTCGAGCGGCTGTCCGCGTTCCGGGGCACGGTCGCCGAACGGGTCCACGCCCGGATCGGCGCCATCGCCGCCGGCGAGGTCGGCGCGCCCGGCCAGATGGCCGTGGTCGGCGGCCATCTGCTGGTCGCGCTGATCAACCACGAGTACCAGCACGACCAGTGGATCGGCGAGGTCCGCGCCGAGAACCTGGGGCACGCGCTCCCGCCGGATCCGGTCTCCGATCGGCTCAGCCGCATCGACGGATATCTCGTCCTCAACCCCTTCGGCTGAGCGGATCGGAGCAGGAGCAGAGCGGGAGCGGGAGCGGTCCGCGTGGATCAGGAATCGAAGACCATAGAGGTCACCGTCGACCCGTCCTTCTTGTTCCAGATCGGGTAGAGCGTGGTCGCGGTCCCCTGATGGGTCGCGCCGGAGCTGTCCTGGACCGTGAACGTGACGTCCTCGCCGTACTCGCTGACCTGGCGGCTCAGGATCTTGACGGTGTCCGGCTTCACGGTCGAGTCCAGCGACAGACCGCGGCCGTAGGCCTCCATCAGGTCCCGGCCCGCGGATATCGCGTTGGGGTTGATCACGGCCGTGCCGTCCTTGTCGCGGGTCGCCCAGCCCGGCTGGTCCGAGGCGGTGGGCCGGTAGCGCATCGCGTGCGTCCAGTCGAGCGAGTCCTGCAGGTCGGTGCTGTCGTGGGCCAGGCCGATCGCCTGGTGGAAGAAGATCTTCAAGGTCTGCTCGGCCGACTGCGTGGCCAGCGGCGTGACCGCGTAGCCGGAGCCGCCCTGGGCCGCGGCGTAGGACGGCGAGGTCGGGGCCGGGGCCGCGGAGGACCAGGAGCCGTGGAGCGCGACGCCCATGACGGCCGCCAGGGCCAGCGAGTTGAGGACCAGCTGCGGCTTCCAGCGGTCCCGGCTCGGCAGGTCCAGGCCCAGGAGGCGGCCCGGCTTGGTGAGCGCCGCGGCGGCGCGGCGGTCGGAGAACCAGCCGCGGAGCCGGGTCGGCGCCGGCTCGAGGACCTCCGGGTCCCCGGCCGGGTGCCGCAGATGGTCGCCGAGCGCGAGCTGGACCAGCTGTCCGGCGGCGACCGCGGCGGCCGGGAACATGACCATCTCGTAGCGCATGAGGCTGGAGAAGCCGACGCTCGCGGTGAGCACGTACGTGGAGGCGACGGCGCCGACGAAGACGGCGGTGGCGTCGGAGCCGAACCGGGCCAGGACCGAGATACCGGCCGCGATCAGCAGCGCGTACAGCATCCGGTCGTTGTGCCACATGAAGGTCGTCGCCTGCTCGGTGACGACCTTCATGTAGTGGACGAACTGCCGGAGGATGCCCCAGTAGCCGGTCTGGCCGTGCCCGATGACACCGGCGGTGTTCGCGTTCGCCAGCGTCATCGCCAGGGCCTGGATCACGAACGTGGTCGCGGCCGTCACGACCAGCGACCCCAGCCAGCGGTTGCGCCAGTTGCGTTCCCGCACCAGGAGCCACAGCCATCCGGCCCCGGCCATCGCCGGGGCGAGCACGCCGACCTGCCGGGTCATGGCGATGAACACCGACGCCGCACCGAGCCACACCAGATTCGCCTTGCCGATCCGGCGCTCGATCGGCAGGTTCAAGACGATGACCCCGGCCAGCCCCATCGCGAGCGTGTCGGTTCCCGCCCAGGTGAACACGTTGACAGGGGTCGTGAGGCTGAAGCCGCCGGCGACGATGACCGCGATCGCCGGACCGTAGAGCCGCTGGAGCACCCGGGCGATCGCCCAGATGAACAGCACCGTGCCGAGCACCGGGACCGCCAGCGAGCCGCCGGACAGACCCCACAGCCAGATGAAGGGCAGCGACAGCACCGGGTACAGCACGCGGACGCGCACCATCTGCCAGGTCGGGTCGTTGTCCGCGAAGTACCACGGCGACAGGTGGTTGGCCGGCGCGACCCGCAGTTCGGCGTGGACCGCCTGGCCCCAGGAGTAGCCCATGTCGCGCGCCATCATCGTCAGGTAATAGCGGCTGTCCGGCGGATGGTTCCAATACTGGCGGCTGGTTATCTGCATTCCCAATCCGGCCAGGATCACCGGGAAAATCAGCAACAGGACACCGAGGCGTACGCCGAATACGTCCCGCTTCAGCAGGGACGAGACCCCGTCCGGAACCCTGCGGCGCGCCCCGTGGCCGGGATTAAGCGCCGTGTCCTTCTCCTGCGCGTCGGGTATTGCCGTGCCCGCGCTCATGTCAAGCCCACACCCCTGCCCCGTCAATCCTCGGTGAGGCGCGGCGGCGATTCGCCGTCCTCTCTGTGGTTTGACAGTGCGGAAATGCTCTTAGGTTGTGTGAGGCTGTGGGGAAAACCCGCCAGCGAACGACGCAACCGATTCCATGTCCAGCAGCACCATGGCGTCGTAGTCCGGGGTGCCGGGTTCGGCGCTGTAGACGACGATGCGGCCGCCGCCGGTGTGGTTGATCTCCATCACCTCGTGGCTGAGCGTCATCGTGCCGACGGCCGGGTGCAGGAAGGTCTTCTGGCCGTTGCCGACGCGGCGGACGTCGTAGCGCTCCCACATGCGGCTGAACTCCGGGCTCTTGACCGCGAGCTCGCCGACGATGGCGGCCAGTTCCGGGTCGTCCGGGTCGGTGCCGGCCACCGCGCGCAGGTGCGCGACGCAGGCGCGGGCCTTGGTCTCCCAGTCCGGCCACAGTGAGCGGGCCTGCGGGTGCAGGAAGGTATAGCGGATGGTGTTGCGCTTCTTCTCGGGCCAGTCCGCCATGCCGGGAGTCAGGTGCAAGCCGCTCGGGTTCGCCGCGAGGATGTCGTTGGTACGGCTCAGGACGTAGGCCGGGCAGGGGCGCACGGTCTCGAGTAGCCGCCGCAGCGTCGGGCGCACATTGCGCGACACCGCGGGACGCTGCGGGGACGGCGCGCCGCCGCGTGCCGCCTGCGCGGCCAGTTCCCGCAGGTAAGCGACTTCCTCGGCGTCCAGGCGCAGCGCGCGCCCGAGCGCCTCGACGACGGCGGGGCTCGGCCGGGTCTCCTTGCCGCGCTCCAGCCGGATGTAGTAGTCGATGCTGACGCCGGCCAGCGCCGCGAGTTCCTCGCGGCGCAGTCCCGGCGTGCGGCGTGGGCCGGCACCCAGGGGCAGGCCGAGGTCGGTCGGGGCGACGCCGGCCCTTCTGGCCCGCAGGAATCTGCCGAGTTCGGGCTGCTGCTCGGTCATGATCCCGAGTCTGCCAAAGCGGTCCCGGCGGGCGGAAGGCGCGAGGGGGGCCCTGTCGCACCCCCCGCTGCCACACCCCCGAACACCACGGTCTGCCTGCGGTGGGCGGGCTCTGCGACGGTGGATACAGCGGCCGTCAGACCGGCGGGCCGCGAAGGAGGGGACCACAGTGTCTATCGCCACCAACGCACCGATCGGCGGGCAGCAGGAGGCCGCTCGCGAAGCCCGGCACCCCGAGAACATCGGTACCGTCGCCGCGGCACCCGGGCCCGCACCGAGCCACACCACCGGCTCGCCGAAGCTCACACTCTTCGCCGCGCTGCTGGGCTTCGTCATGATCGCCCTGGACGCCTCGGCGGTGAACGTGGCGCTCCCGGCGGTCGGCCGCGGCCTCGGCGGTTCCACGGCCGGACTGCAGTGGATCGTCGATGCCTACACCCTGATGTTCGCCGCGCTGCTGCTGTCGGCCGGCGCCTTCTCCGACCGGCTCGGCGCCAGCCGCCTGTACGCGGGCGGAGCCGCCGCCTTCACGCTGGCCTCGGTCGCCTGCGGGCTGGCACCCTCGCTCGGCTTCCTGATCGGGGCGCGGCTGGTGCAGGGCAGCGCGGCCGCGCTGATGCTGCCGTCGTCGCTGGCGTTGGTGCGCCAGGCGTTCCCGGACTCGCGGGCCCGGGCCGCGGCGATCGCGCAGTGGACGATGGCCGGCGCCGCGTCCACGGCGGTCGGCCCGGTGTTGGGCGGCGCGCTCACCAGCTCGGTGAGCTGGCGCTCGATCTTCTTCCTGAACCTGCCGGTGGGCCTGATCGTCCTGGCCGCGCTGCGCCGTACCGAGCGCTCGGCGCGGCGTCCGGCGCCGCTGGATCTGCCGGGCCAGCTCACTGCGATCGTCGGCCTTTCCGCCCTGACCTACGGCGTCATATCCGGCGGCGCCTCCGGCTTCGGCCGGCCGCAGGCCTGGGGAAGCGTGCTGCTGGCGCTGGTGTCGTTCGGCGTGTTCGGCGCGGTCGAGCACCGGACGAAGGAGCCGATGCTGCCGTTGGGGCTGCTGCGCGACCGGGTCGTCGCGGTCTGCCTGGCGGTCGGCTTCGTCATCAACGCGGCGTACTACGGCCTGATCTTCGTCTTCGGCCTGTTCGCGCAGGACGTTCTGGGCCGCTCCGCGGTCGGCGCGGGGCTGGTGTTCATGCCGACCGCCGTGCTGTGCACGATCACGAACCTGCTCTCGGCCCGCGCCGCCGCCCGCTGGGGCGCCCGCACGCCGGTGCTCGTCGGGCAGCTCGCGTGCGCCGCCGGATTGCTGGTCCTGCTGCTGGTGAACGGGCACACGAGCGCCCCGGGGCTGGCGCTGTTGCTGCTGCCGCTGGCCGGCGGGCTCGGCTTCGCGGTGCCCTCGCTGACCGCGATGATGCTCGGCGGCATCGCGCCGGAGCGGGCCGGGCTGGCCGGAGGCGTGCTGAACTCCTTCCGGCAGACCGGCGGGGCGCTGGCGGTGGCCGGCTTCGGCGCGCTGGTCGCGCAGCACGGCGGGTTCGTGACCGGGCTGCATGTCAGCCTGCTGATCTCGGTGGCGCTGCTGGCCGCCACCACGGTGGCGACGCTGGCGCTGCCGAAGGCCGGGCGCTCCTGACCCCGAAGGTCAGGTGATGCGACGATCGGTGATCGTCGCATCACTGTCGGGTGAAGTAGTCCAACGTCGTGTCGGCCTTGGTCGGGCACGGGCCCGCCTGCCTGATGCCGTGCTGGTCCAGCAGCGCCTTCGCCCGCACCGCCGTCTGGAGCAGATCCGCGGCGGTGCAGCGGGTCGACACCTCCAGCAGCTGCGAGCCGTCGGGGTACGTCCACTCCTGCAGTTCCAGCCCGCAGCCCGGTTCGCCGTCGCGGGGCCGGGTGCGGTGCACCTCGACGGGACCGAGCGCGTCGAGGTCGTCGACGGCCGGCAGACCGTGCCGGCGGCTGTCGAGCAGGGCGATCTGCTCGTCGGAGAACAGCGTGCGCAGGGGGGTGCGGCCGCGGACCGCGCGGTCGACGGCGGTGCGGCTCAGGCGCTGCTTGAGCGCGCCGGAGCAGATGAAGCTGTCAGGCGTGACGTCCACCTCGACGGTGAAGTCGTCGCAGCGGCGCATGGCAGCCGGCACCCGGTCGGGGTTTATGGGCCGCAGCTTGACCACGGAATCGTTGGGCCGCTCCCCGCCGCGCACCCGGACCAGCACGCCATGCCGCCGCAGGGTCAGGTCCGGGGTGTCCAGGTAGTACACGTTCCGGACCCGCTCGGCGCCCAGGCCGAGCAGCTCGCGCACGGCCTCGAACGAGGCGTCGGCGACGGTGAACTTCAGTTCCACCTGCCCGACTTCCCGGACCAGCGTGAACATCCGGTCCAGGTCAGCGCCGGGCATCCGCCAGGCCTGCTTGGCAGCGTGGCGCTCCGGTTTCTTCAAGGCCTTCAGTTTTGCCACACCTCCCCGTGGCCCGACCGCCGCCGGCATGCGGCGACGCACAAAGAGTCCATTATGCAGCACACCGCTCCACTATTCGAGGACTGACGCTCTCTTGTGAGCCGGATAACACCGGGCATGATGACGGGATGAGTACATCGATCTTGTGGGAGGAGCCGACGGGACAGGGCTGGGCGCAGGTCGGAGAGCTGGCGGTGGCCTTCGTGCTGTCCTCGGCGATCGGGCTGGAGCGGGAGATCCGGCAGAAGGCCGCGGGCCTGCGCACCTATACGATCGTCGGCCTGGGGGCGGCGCTGTTCGTGCTGGTCAGCAAGTACGGCTTCACGGACGTGCTCCGTCCGGACCTGGTCGTTCTGGACCCCTCGCGAGTGGCCGCGCAGATCGTGTCCGGCCTGGGCTTCATCGGCGCCGGGGTGATCTTCATGCGCCGCGACAGCGTCCGCGGCCTGACCACGGCGGCCGCCCTGTGGCTGACCGCCGGCGTCGGCGCCGCCGCGGGCGCCGGGCTGGGCCTGCTCCGCACAGTGCTCGACGTCTGCACCGGCGCGGGCTTCTTCGTGGCGTCGTTCAGCGGCGGAGGTCATGAAGACCGGCGCGAGAGACACGAAGCCGGCGAGCAGCTGCACACCGTGGAGGTCCCCCTCACGCTGACCGGACGCGGGGACGCGAACGCCCTGACCGAGCACCTGGTCGCGACACCGGGAATCGTCACCGTCGCGTACGACCGCGCCAACGACGACGAGTACTCCTAGCATCACCGTATGGGACACCTGTGGGATCCGACGGCAGACGACGTGCTCCGCCTCCCCTCCGGCCGGCTGCTGCGCGGCCGAGGCCTGAGGAATCCGATGCCCGAGGGCCCGGAGCCGGCTTTCGCCTTGTACCTGCTGGGCAAGGAGCCGCCGGCGGTGCCGTGGGAGAGCCGTTGGATCCGCTGGCCCGACTTCCGGCTCCCGGCGGACAAGCCGGCGGCGCGCGAAGGCTTCGCGGAAGCCTGGCGACGCTGCGAGACCGAACGGGTCGAGGTCGCCTGCGGCGGGGGTCGCGGACGGACCGGGACGGCGCTGGCCTGTATCGCAGTGCTCGATGGTGTTCCGCCGGAATCGGCGGTCGCCTACGTACGGGAGCACTACTCTCCACAGGCTGTGGAAACCCCGTGGCAGCGGCGGTTCGTGGCCGCGTTCGGCTGATCATGGTGCGGGTGGCCGACCCGGCGACGGTAGGAGCGATTACGTTCCCGCTGCTGTCGGTCATGTCGATGGCCTGGCCGCCGGCTTCGCTTGGCCGTTACCGGTCTGGCACGGAACGGCCGGACCGGGCCGCCACACAGCACTGACCCCGGCGCGATCACGCGCCGGGGTCGGTGTCAGAACTCAGCTATAAGCGATCAGGCGTGGATCGCCGGAGCCGCGTCCGGGTCCGCCGGGTCGGGCTTGCCCGCCTTCAGGATCAGGCCGCAGATGATGGCGCCGACCCCGAAGATCGCGGCGGCCCACCAGAACGCGACCACGTAGCTGTGGATCGCGGCGTTGGCCTGCACCACCGGGTTGGCGGGGTTCTTGCCGACCAGGTACTTGGTCAGCGCGGTGGCGGCCAGCGAGTTCAGCAGCGCGGTGCCGATCGAGCCGCCGATCTGCTGGGCGGTGTTCACGGTCGCCGAGGCGACGCCGGCGTCGTGGGCCTCCACGCCGGAGGTGGCCGCGTTCATCGCCGGGGCGAAGATGGCGCCCATGCCGACGCCGATGGCCAGCAGCGGGCCGAGGATGTTCGCGGCATAGCTGGACGTGAGGCTGATGCCGGTGAGCCAGACCATGCCCCCGCCGGCCATCAGCATGCCGACGAAGACCAGGATCTTCGCGCCGATCCGCGGGTAGAGCTGGGTGGTGCTGATCGTCGCGGTCACCATCAGGGCGGCGACCATCGGCAGGAAGGCCACGCCGGTCCGGACCGGCGAGTAGCGCAGGATCTCCTGCAGGTAGTAGTTCAGGAACAGGAACACGCCGAACATGCCGATGCCGGTGAGGAACATCGCCAGGTAGGAGCCGCCGCGGTTGCGCTCCAGGATGACGCGCAGCGGGAGCAGCGGGTGCGCGGTGCGGGTCTGCCACCAGGTGAACGCCGCCAGCAGCACCACGCCCGCGAGCAGGAAGCCCCAGGTGCCCGGCGCGCTCCAGGGGTGGGACTCGGCGTTGGCGAAGCCGTAGACGATGCCGAACAGGCCGGCCGAGACCAGGACCGTGCCCGGGATGTCGAGCGAGGGCCGATCCGCGCTGCGCGGGTGTCGCGGGATGAGGATGAAGGCGCCGGCGACGGCGATCACGCTGATGCCCACGTTGACGAACAGCGTCCAGCGCCAGTTCATGTACTCCGTCAGCACACCGCCGAGCAGCATGCCGATCGCCGCGCCGGAACCGGCGATGCCGCCGAACACGGCGAACGCGGTGGCGCGCTCCTTGGCCTCGGTGAAGGTCGTGGACAGCAGCGACAGCGCGGCCGGGGCGAGCATGGCGCCGGCCACCCCCTGCAGCGCGCGGGCCAGGACCAGGATCTCGAAGTTCGGCGCGGCGCCGCCCAGTGCCGAGGCCGCGGCGAACCCGACCAGGCCGAGCAGGAACATCGCGCGCCGGCCGATGACGTCGGAGACCCGGCCGAACAGCAGCAGGAGGCTGCCGAAGGCCAGGGAGTAGGCGGTGACGATCCACTGCCGGTCGCCGTTCGAGAAGCCCAGCGCCTTCTGCGCGTCCGGCAGCGCGATGTTCACGATCGTCACGTCGAGCACGATCATCAACTGGGCCAGTCCGATGATCCCCAGGATGAACCAGCGCCTGGCGTGATGGGGGTCGGGGTGTGCGGCGGGTGGGGCGTCGGCGGTCTGAGCCCCCGCGCCGGTCGTCTGGACGTCTGCCATCGTTCTGCCCCCTGTATCTGGAGGATGCTCTTCCACTTACCGGGACGACTGTACCAGCCAAGTGGAGCACTTGCCTCCACATGGAGAGAGGTGTTCCATTTAACTGGGTCTAAGATTCACCCAGGCTGTCGCCGAAGACCGCCGAAAACAGGAGCGAGTCGTGATGAACGCCAGGACCGAGGCGGACAAACCGCAGGTGGCGGCACCGGCCGCACACCGCCCGCTACGCCGGGACGCCGAGCGCAACCGGCAGCTGATCCTGGACACGGCCAAGATCGTCTTCGGCCGCCGCGGCCTGGACGCCTCCCTGGACGAGGTGGCCCACGAGGCCGGCCTCGGCGTGGGCACCGTCTACCGCCGCTTCCCGAACCGCGACGCCCTGATCGATGCCCTGTTCGACGACATGCTCGCCTCGATCGAGCGCATCGTCGCCGAGTCGGTGGCCCTGCCCCGCGCCTGGGACGGCCTGATCCACTTCATGACCGCGATGCTGGAGTCCCAGGGCCGCGACAAGGGGCTCCGCGACCTGATGCTCTCCCGCCAGAAGTACCTCGACCTGTGCGAGAAGGACAAGGAAGAGGTAGTCCGCGACATCGTCCAGCCGGCGCTCTACGACCTCATCGCCCGCGCCCAGACCGACGGCGACCTCCGCGCGGACGTGGTCCCCACCGACGTGGGCGTCCTGCTGATCTCCGCCGTCGGCGTCGTCGACTTCACGGCGCCCGCCGACCCCGAGGTCTGGCGCCGCCACCTAGCCGTCCTCGTCGACGGCCTGCGCGCCCGCTCGGGCGGCGCCACCACCGTCCTGGCCCCGGCACCCCTGGACGACGACCAGCTCGAGGTGTGCATGACCGGATGGAAGTACGGCACGCGGGAAGTGCCGCGCAAGCGCTCTTAAGCGCCGGCGCGGCAGTCCCGCTGGAAAAGCACTACCCGGAGCAAGTCCCCGTCCCGGGTCCGCCGAGCTTGAACGAGGTCGCCGTCACGGCACCCGCGTCGTAGTGGTTCGGGCTGGTGGCGCTGACGCTCAGGTCCGGCGCGTCGCTGGTACCCGCCAAGCGGTAGTCCCGTATCCAGGAAGCAGCGGGCGCCGAACCGAAGCGTCCATCGCCCATCTGAGTGCAGCTCGGGGTGTCGGCGGTGTTCTCCGCGACCTCGCCGAACACCGACACCAGCTGTGCCGTCTTGTACGTGCCGCTCCAGAGGCTGCCGGGGAAGTACCCGACCGGCTCGTCGCGGAAGAAGACCCACCAGTTCCCGCCGATGTTCTGGATGGCGAAGTGCGCCGCCTCGTTGGCGTGCAGGGCCATACCCGGCTTGATGTCGTGCGAGACCTGCACGAAGCCGCAGCCGTTGTAGCAGCTCTCCTGCCCGTCGACCCAGTGGTAGACGAACAGATGCGGCCGCGCGTCGCCGTTGAGTTCGGGGTCGACGGTCCAGCCGATCTCGACGGTCGAGGTGCGCGCCGTGTTCTGCAGGGCGATCTCCTGCAGGCTGTGCTCACCGGTCTGAGCGGGGTTGACGACCGGCGCCTCGACCTTCATCAGGACGCTGACGCCAGTGGTGTCGGTCCACTGGTGGCCGCTGACGTAGTCATAACACGCGCCGTACCAGCAGATGGGACCGGTCGGGGTCGTGGCGGCGGCCGGAGCCGCCGAGGGCACCACCGGCGCCGACACTGCCGCCATCGCCGGAGCGACAGCTCCCGCCGAACCGAACAGACTCACCGAGAACAACCCCGCGACCAAGCCGCCGCGCACCCTAGCAAGCACCAGGACCTCCCAGATTGAATGAAGTCCCCGTGACCGCCCCGTAGTTGTACGAACTCGGATCAATTGCCGTCACCGTGAACGCCGGCTGATCGGCCGATCCGTACAGCTGGTAACCAGAAACCGACGACGCCCCGCTCTGGCTCCCGAAAACCCCGTCCCCCATCTGCGTGCAGCTCGGCGCACTATCCGCCGCCACCTCGCCGAACGCCGAGACGATCTGCGCGCTGGTGAACGCGCCGCCCCACTCCGTGCCGGGGAAGTACCCGAAGGGGACGCCGTCGTAGTACGTCCACCAGTTCCCCTGGTAGTACCGAAGCGCGAAGGTTCCGGTCGTACCGGGCGTCACGGCCATACCGGCCCGCACCGTCGAGGACACCTGGACGAACCCGCAGCCGTTGTAGCAAGTCGGCTGCCCGTTGACCCAGTGGAAGACGAACAGGTGCGGCTGATAGTCGCCGTTGAGCCCGGGATCCACCGTCCACCCGATCTCGATGGTGTCGGCGACGGTGGTGCCGCCGGACGTCTGCAGCGAGAGCTCCTGCAGCGAATGCCCGTCCGCGGCGACGTTCCGCGGGGCGGCCTGCGCCATGGTGACCGAAGCGCCGGTCGTGTTCGTGAACTGCCGGCCGGTGACGTAGCTGAAGCAGGACCCGTACCAGCACTGCGCCGCCTGCGCACTGCCGGCCGGAACCACGACGACGGCTCCGACAGCCGCTGCGGACACGGCCGCCGCCGCTATTCGAGTTCTGAGATTTCCGCGCAACCCTCTTACAGGCATGGGAGTACCTCGAATGGAAGTAGGAGTACCTCGAAAAGGAGCTTTCAGCGCGCGTCGCGCGCCATGCCGAACAACTGGTCGATCACATCGGTGCCACTCGCGTTGAGCGCGTCGTGCTCGTGCTCGTCCGTGACCCGGACGGTCAGGCCTCGAATGGCCTCGGCACTCGTCAGCGACTGCTTGAGATCGACGTACAGGTCGTCCGCGTAGACCATCGCGAACGCCGGCACCTCGTTCGCGGCCAGCACGGAAGCGTCGTACAGAGGCCGCCAATCGTCATACGCGGCAAGCGATTCGCCCACCGCACGCAGCGGCCGCAGAGCCGGGTCGGTCCGGAAGTGCCAGGGGTGAATCGTCTCCCCGGTGAACAGCAGCGGGGCCGCCGTCTCCGACAGGATCCGCTCGGCGTCGAACCGTGGGAACTCTTTGCGAACGCGGCTGGCTGACCATGCCGTAGGTCCCGTGCGCTGCGCGTAGATCGCTTCGTGCAGCAGGGCGTAGAGCGGCCGCTCAGCAAAGGACAGCGCTGCCTGCACCTGCCACTGGAACCGGTCTGACAGTTCCCGCTGGTGGTCCGTCTGGCAGAACGCGTCTTCCAGCAGATAGTGCAATCGATCCGCACCGTCGGTCGTACCGAGCACGATCCCCAGCGACTGGAACGCCTCGACCGTCAGCAGCGTCCCGTCGGGCAGCACCGTCTCGTGCTCCCGCAGGAACCCCGCGATCTCCCGCGCCGTTTCCACATCCTCGGGATACCGGTGGTAGAACAGCGCGTTCTTGTCCTCCATCCGCGGATAGGCGGCGCGGTAGACGTCGTCGGCGTCGCCGTCCAACGTCGGCACGCCGCCGGTGATGAAGACCTCCGCGAGCCCTTCGGGCGCGTCCGACAGATACCGGACCGCGCAGAACCCGCCGAAGCTCTGCCCCAGCACGCTCCACGGGGCACCGCCGGTCAACCGCCGCCGGATGAGCTCCGCGTCACGGACGATCGAGTCCGCGCGGAAAGCGGTGAGGTACTCGGCCTGCCGCCGGGCATCGCCCCGGCGCGGCAGGGTCTGCCGCGTCGCCGGGGTCGAGCGGCCGGTGCCGCGCTGATCGAGCAGCAGCACCCGGTAGTCCTGGACGGCACGGCCGAGCCAGCCGGCGGCCAGGGCCGCCGGAAGCGGACGGGGCGAGCGGTGCCCGGGCCCGCCCTGCAGGTAGACCAGCCACGGCCGCGACTCGTCGGCCGTGACCTCGCGGGCGTAGACCTCGATCTGTTCGCCGCCCGGCCGGTCGTGGTGCAGCGGAACCGTGAACACGTGGTCGGTCATCCGGATCCCCGATGGCACAGCGCCTCACCCCCAAGTTAAATGAAGCAGTAACTCCATTTAGAGTGATGGTTAAGCTAGGGCACGGAGCCGGATCAGGCAAGACCCCCGCATCCGCTTCGTGGTAGGAGTGCTCTGGAGAGAGGAGAAACGGCACGATGCCCCTGTCCGGCGACGACCAGCAGCAGACCCAGGGCCAGATCGGGGCGCGCCTGCAACAGCTGCGCACCCGCCGCGGCCTGACCCAGCGCGCCCTGGCCGAACCCGGATACACCGCCGCCTACGTCTCCACCCTCGAAGCCGGCAAGGCCCGCGCCTCCGAGGCGGCGCTCCGCTACTTCGCCGAACGCCTCGCGATCAGCTACGAGGAACTGGCCACCGGCGTCCCGGCCGGCCTGCGCGCGGAGATCCGCGAGGGCCTGGCCGAGGCGAACGCGGCCATGGACGACGGCCGCGCGACCGAAGCCGAGGCCCTGCTGTCCGCCCTGCTCGAGCGCGCCGCCGGCAACGACGTGCCCGACCTGGTCGCCGACGTGCGCGTCACGCGCGGTTCGTTCCTGCTGCGCCGGGGCGACCTGGACGCCGGCCGCGACCAGTTCGAGCAGGCCGAGGCGCTGCTGGCCGACCGGCCGCTGCCGGCGCGGGTGCGGGCCGTCCGCGGCCGGGCGACCGCGTACTACCTGGCCGGCGACGTCCGCTACTCCTGCTACCTGCTCGAGAACACCATCAGCGAGCTGAACGGCGGAGGCCTGCCGGACCCGGCGTCGCTGGTGCTGTTGTACGCCGCGGTCATCGGACCGTATCTGGAACTCGGCGCGCTGGAACGGGCGACGAAGGCCGCGACCCTCGCGCTGGACCTGGCGCCCCGCGTCGCCGACCCGGTCGCCGTGGCCACGCTGCACCGCTCCGTCGCCCGCACCCTGGCCGCCGGCGGCCGGTTCGACGAGGCCGAGGCCGCGCTCGTCAAGGCGCAGGACGTCTACCAGCAGTGGGAGATCCGGACCGAACTCGCGCAGTGCCATTGGATGCGCGGCTACCTCTACGCGCAGCACGAACGCCTCGCCGACGCCGAGACCGAGCTGCGCACCGCCGCACGGATGCTGCGCGCCGCCGACGCCGTGTTCTACGCGGTGCAGGTCGAGGTCGAACTGGCCGACGTCCGCTGGCGCCTGGGCCACACCGGCGAGGCCGAGGAGCTGCTCACCCGGCTGCTGGCGGACCTGGGCCCCGGCCACGGCGCGGTCCACGCCGCCGCCGCGCACCGCCTCCTGGGCCTGATCCGCGAGCGCGCCGACGACGCCGAAGCGGCCGAACGCCACTACCGCCGGGCCGTCGAACTCCAGCAGGACTCTGATGTCACCGGCGACCTGGCCGACACCTCACGGCTGCTCGGCGACCTGCTCGACCGCCAAGGCCGCACCCGCGAGGCGGTGGCGGCGTACCGGAACGGGCTCACCGGGCTGGCCCGCCCCGGCACCACGACCCTCGGCACCGCGCCGCTTCCGCCGCCGGTCATCCCGGCGGACCCGGTGCACCGGGGCGTTCACGGCTGACGCCACGAGGCGGACGGCGGAGACCCCGGCGCGGGTCGCGAGAAAACGGATGCTGACACCCTCGCCACCGCTCTGCGATCACGTCGGCCAGCCTGGTGGCGGTGACACCAGGTCAAGCGCACTCTCCCCAGGTCCGGCCGCACCGGGCCAACCTTGGGGCATCCCGCGGAACGCCGTCCGGCACCCCGCGAAGCAGCAGGGGGAATCCCATCGTGAGCATCAGCTTGGACCAGGCCGAAGCCGTCATCGCCGCCGCGCGCGCCGGGGCCGCCGAACGCGGCGTGGCCGTCGCGCTCGGGGTGGTGGACGATGGCGGCAACCTGGTCGCGTTCGCCCGTGCCGACGGCGCGAACCTCATCACCATCGACACCGCCATCGGCAAGGCGTTCACCGCGATCAGCATCGGTGCCGACAGCATCAACCTGACGGCGGCCATCCAGCCCGGCGGACCGCTGTTCGGGACCGGGCTGGTCCTGAACGGATCGCGGTCGCTGGTCCCGTATGGCGGCGGCGTCCTGATCCGCGTCGACGACCGGGTGATCGGGGCCGTCGGCGTCTCCGGCGCTCCCGATTCCGCGACCGACCACGCGATCGCCGCCGCTGCCGCGCAG
This sequence comes from Catenulispora sp. GP43, assembly GCF_041260665.1. Lineage (NCBI taxonomy): Bacteria > Bacillati > Actinomycetota > Actinomycetes > Catenulisporales > Catenulisporaceae > Catenulispora > Catenulispora sp. GP43. Next base: position 121,805 of record NZ_JBGCCT010000023.1, read on the forward strand.
GTCAAAGCACCATAGCCAGGTGTCAGCACCGCTGTCAGGACGACGTCAGGCCCGCGTCAGGACACCCGCCGATAGTCGGTGATGTGAGAGCGGGCCGGACGGGCCCGCCGAACACGACACAGACAGCGACACACAGACACAGGAGAGCATGATGCAGAAGTTCCAGACTCCGAGCCCGGTGACCGTCGTCCTGGACATCCCGGCGGGACAGATCCGGCTGCTGGCCGGCGAGCGCACCGACACCACGGTCGAGGTGCTGCCGTCCGAGGCGTCGAAGCGGCGCGACGCCAAGGCCGCGGCGCAGACCACCGTGGAGTTCAGCGGCGGCGTGCTGCGGATCGCGACGGCCGACCCGAACAAGATCCTGGGCAGCTCCGGTTCGGTGGACGTGACCATCGCGCTGCCGGCCGGCTCGCGGATCGAGGGCCGGGCCGGCGCCGCCGAGCTCTACAGCACCGGCCGGCTCGGCGAGGTGGCCTTCGACGGCGGCTACCGCGCGGTCGAGCTGGACGAGGTCGGCGGCGCCCGCATCAAGATGCACATGGGTGACGTCTCCATCGCCAAGCTGACCGGCCCGGCGCAGCTGCGCAACGGCAAGGGTGACATCACCGTCGCCGAGGCCGTGTCCGGCGCGCTCGACCTGCGCACCGACATGGGCGACCTGAAGGTCGCCGCCGCCCGCGGCGTCTCCGGGACCCTGGACGCCCGCAGCGGCTACGGCCGGATCACCAACGGGCTGAAGAACTCCGAAGGCGCCGGCGCCGGCCTGAACATCAAGGCCACCACCTCGCACGGCGACATCATCGCCACCAGCCTCTGAGGTGCGCCTCGGCGGCGGACCCCGATCCGCTCCCGGCGCTTGCGAATCAGGGTCCGGACGAACAGCAGCTGCGCGCAGGCCACGACGGCGAGCACCAACGCGCCGTCGGCGGCCTGCGCCGCCGAGCCCGCCGAGCCCGCCGAGCCCGCCGACAGATTGGCGGCGAGCTCCTTGGCGCTGCGGAACAACGTCATCACGACGATCGGCAGCTGTGAGCGGGGCGATCCTCAGAAGCCGCGATCGCCGCGATTGCGAAAGCCCCGGGCCGTGGCGGCGGCACGGGCGTCGCGCCGCTCCTCGCGGATTCGGCGCTGGACTGCCTCGGCGCGTCTGACGGCCTCACCGGACTCGGCGGTGTGCCGCCTCCGGAACATGTTCCTGAGCAGTGCCGCTGCTTTCATGGAAGCCTCCCGTTCCGTCGCAACGGAAACGTTCGGCTACCCGGCGCGGTTCCCCGGCTACTCGGCCGCGATGCTCGGAGCGGCGAGCAGGAGCGGCAAGCGGCAGCAAGCGCAGCCCTTCGCCCTTGACCTTGACTTTCGCCTAGCCACCCACCACATGCACCCCAACCGTAAAGCTTCAGAAAAGGGTTGAGAAAAGCTAGAACAAACGTGTTCCCGCGCCGCCCCCGCAGGTGGAATCTGAGTCCCCCGGCGTGAGGAGCATTCAGGTGGTCCAAGGTTGGTCAGCGGGGTTCGAAGCGCCGTACGACGCCGACTGGGTCGTACCCCGGCGGGGCTGGCGGCACAGCCTGCCCCTCCTGCCGCGCCGGCCGTTGTCGGCGGTGTTGTTGGCCGTGCTCGGCGCGGGGATCGCCGGGCTGCTGGCCTTGTGGTGGCGGCAGACGCCGGCCGACCGGATGCAGTCGCTGCCGGACTACCTCGTCATGCTGGCGCAGATCACCGGGCTGGTCGGGGCGTACCTGCTGCTCGTCGAGATCGCGCTCATGGCGCGCTCACCCTGGCTGGAGCACCGGCTCGGGTCGTGGCTCGCCTCCGCGCACCGCAGTCTCGGCGGGTATCTGGTGCTGCTGCTGTGCGCGCACGTCGGGTTCGTGATCGCCGCGTACTCGGTCAGCGTGCACGCCTCGCCGCCGGCGGTGCTCGTCAGCATCCTGCGGACGTATCCGGGGGTGCTCGCGGCGACGATCGGGTTCCTGGTGATGCTCCTCGCGGGGTTCACCTCGGCGCGGGGCATCCGGCGGCGGTTGGGTTATGAGGGGTGGCACGCGATCCACCTGCTGATGTATCCGGCGGCGGCCGCCGCGTTCTGGCACCAGATCAGCCTGGGCGCGCAGTTCACGCGGAACCCCTGGGCGGCGGACGTATGGGTGGGCCTGCACGCGGTCGTCGCGGCGGCGATCGTCTGCAACCGCGTCGTCATCCCGTTCCTGAACAACCGGCACCACCGCTTCCGGGTGACGCGCGTCGAGGAGGTCGGGCCCGACGCGATGAGCGTCTACATCACCGGACGGAGGGTCGCGGACCTGGGCGCCGAGGCCGGCCAGTACTTCCGGTGGCGGTTCATGAGCCGGGGCCTGTGGTACCAGGCGCATCCGTTCTCGCTCTCCGCGGCGCCGCACGCGGACACCCTGCGCCTGACCTTCAAGTGCGTGGGCGGCTACACGCGGCGGCTCAAGCGCCGCCTGCGCCCCGGGGTCGGGGTGTTCGTGGACGGCCCGTACGGCGCGTTCACCGGAGTCCTGCGCCGCCAGCACGGCGTGGTGATGATCGGCGGCGGCATCGGCGTCACCCCGCTGCGGGCCATCGCGGAGACCATGCACGGCCGGCGGCACGACATCGTCTTCATCCAGCGGGCCTCGACGGTCGGGGACCTGATCCTCACCCGCGAGCTCGAAGCCCTGAACGCCGCCGGCCGCATCATCTACATCCCGGCCATCGGCAGCCGCAGGAACGATCCGCTCTCCGCCGACCGGCTCCTGGACCTGGTCCCCGATCTGGAGGATCGCGAGGTGTTCATCTGCGGCTCGGTCGGGATGGCCGGCGCGGCGGTGCGGAACCTGCGCCGGGCGGGGGTCCGGCGGGGGCGGATCCACACCGAGATCTTCGACTTCTGATAATCACCGGCACCTTCTGAGGGCATCGGAGTACCCCCAGTGCGAATCCCCCATCTCAAGACCCTGCTCTCGGTCGTCGGCACCGTCGGCACGATGGGCGGCCTGCTCGCTGCCAAGACCTCGGCCCACGGCCTGACCCCGGAGACCCTCCCCGCCACGAAGACCGTCCACGGCTCCGGCCCCACCGCGGTGGCGACCGTCACCGGGCCGCCGATCCCGATCACGCACGGCATCGTGCAGGTCCGCATCGTCGTGGCGGCAGACGGCCGGATCACCGAGGTCGGCGCGATCAGCCTGCCGCATGACAACGACGACTCGTGGGGCCGCTCGATAGTGGCGGCCTCCGTGTTGGACCGCGAAGTCCTCGCCACGCAGTCCGCGCACGTCGACGGCGTCAGCGGGGCGACGTACACCTCCAAGGCCTACAAGACCTCGCTACAGGCGGCGATCGATGCGAGCAAGACCTGAAGCCGTCCAGCTCACGCCTCCGCTTCGCTTACGCAGAACGACCGAGGTACGGCGCAGAACCCGTACTTAGTCTGATCCGATCTGCTCCATCGGCCACGGGGGAAGCCACAGAGAGGTTCAGACTTTGGTGCCACGGACATCCCGACCACCCCGCATCCCGGCCCTGCTGGCGGCCTGCGGAATCGCGGCGGCCACCGCCGCCATGGCCACCGCCGCGCACGCGGGCACCGCACCGTTGTCGGCTGCATCGACGACGAGCGTGCCCGCCCCGGCCTCCGGCGTCAGCCGCGTCTACGGCGGCGACCGCTACCTGACCGGCGTCCAGGTCTCGCAGTCGCAGTGGGCCGACGCCGCCGGCGACGCCACCGGGCGGGCCAAGGCGCAGGCCGTCGTCCTCGCCCGCGGCGACACGTTCCCGGACGCCCTGTCCGGCGTCCCGCTGGCCGCCAAGGTGCACGGCCCGCTCCTGCTCACCCAGCCCACCGCGCTCACCGCCGCCACCGCGGCCGAGATCCAGCGGGTCCTGGGCCCCGGCGCCGGGCAGCCGGTGTACATCCTCGGCGGGACCGGGGCGGTCTCGCCGGCGGTCGAGGCCCAACTGGTCCGGGACGGCTACGCCGTGACCCGGTATCAGGGCCCGAACCGCTACCTGACGGCGCTGGACGTGGCGCGCCGCGGCCTGGGCGACCCGTCCCGGATCGTCGTCGCGACCGGTGACGGCTACGCCGACGCGCTCACCGCCGGCCCCTACGCCGCGGGCCCGGACGCGGTCGGCGGCGTACCGGCCGCGATCGTGCTGTCCGACGGCCGCAGCCTGGACCCGGCCACCGCGGCGTACGTCTCCGGCAAGCTCGTGGCCGCCGCACCCGGCGACTGCGCCGCGGTGACGACGGTCGGCGGCCAGGCCGGAGTGGCGGTCCACGCCGTCACGCCTCCCGGCGTCTGCGAGAACTCGCTCTCGGGCACGGACCGCTACGCCACCGCCGTCGCGGTCGCGCAGCAGTTCCCGGCTGGCGCGTCCGTCGGCGTCGCCACCGGCGGCGGCTTCGCGGACGCGCTCACCGGCGGCGCGGCGATGGCCGCCCTCGGGCGTCCGCTCGTGCTCACGGACTCGGCCGTGCTCGGCGACAACCCCCGGCAGTGGCTGGTCGGCGTGCACCAGAGCGGCGTGACCGCGACGGTCGTCTTCGGCGGGCCCGGCGCGGTCGGCAACGGGGTGTTCGGGCAGTTGCAGGACATCGCGAACGGGGGCCAGGGCCTGCCGTCCGACGGTCTGTGCGGCGCACCGGCGAACCCGTACGGCTTCAACTACTGCGGGTCCGGCTCGGAGGTCACGGTCGCGCAGGTCCCGGCGGACATCTGCTCCTACTTCTCCTGCATCGGCTCGGCTCCGTCGAACGAAAGCTTCTGGCGCGGGGTCGGATACCTGGAGGTCTGCAACGACGGCGACATCTCGCTGTCGGGCGGGCGGAGCGGCGCTTGCTCCTCGCACGGCGGCGAGGACCACCCGGTGTGGAAGCGCTGACGTCCTGAGACGAACGGGAAGGAGGCCGCATCAGATCACTGATGCGGCCTCCTTCTCAGTGGTGGTGCCTCAGCTTTTCAGTGATGGTGCCTCAGCGTCATGCGGTGCCCCATCGCCTTCCGCCTTTCGCCGGCGGCGTGGGGTGCGGTCCTGGCGCCGACCATGAACCCGAACAGCGTCATCCAGATCGGCACGACGAGGACGCCGATCAGTCCGATCGGGCCGATCGCGGCGACGACGGCGATCGCCAGCGCGAGGTAGCCCAGCCAGGCCGGGATGTCGGAGCCCAGGACGATCGCCAGGCCGGCCGCCGCGGCCAGGACCACCACCCCGGCCTGGGCCGGCAGCTGGATCGACTGCGACAGGAAGTTGATGTTCCCGGCGAGCTGGGTCTGTCCGTTGTGGGCCGCGCTGATCAGCGTCCACTGCAGGAACCCGGTGGTCGAGAAGCCCGCGATGAACAGGATGCCGCCGGCGAAGGCGGTGTCGGCGAGCCAGCTGTGCGCCTCGTTCGCCTTGCGCAGCACGGTCCTCATGCCGCCGATGAAGAACGCCATCAGGATGACGCCGGCGGCCACGATGTACAGGGACCACGTCTCCCGCATGGAGTGCGTCTGGTAGTAGGAGACGACGGCAGCCGCCGAAGCGTTCTTCCCAGGCACGTTGTTGTCGTTGAGGATCAGGAATCCGATCACGAAGGCCACGACCGCGCCGAGTCCAAGGGGTCCCAGCAGCCGGGTCAACCGGTCATTCCTCATGGCGGCCTCCTCGGCCCGATGATGAAGTCCCCGCCATTCTCCCATTCGGGGGAATAGCGGGCATTTCTGTATCGCCCGAACGGCGGATCGGTCCGGCCGCGGTCCCGGCCCGGACGGCGGACGCCCCGTGGATCTCGGCGCCGAGATCCACGGGACGCCAGTTCAGCCGGGCGGGACCGCCGGGACGCGAGCGCTACCAGGCCGAGGCAGGTGCCGCCACCGAGGCGACGTAGCCGGTGTAGAAGTCGCGGCCGTAGCCGTAGTGGGAGCCGGCCCACGGCGGGTCCCAGATCGCGTCCCGGCACGTCATACCTGGGATGCGCGCGCGGCGCCGGGTACTGCACAGGTTGACGGCCGGTCGGTCGCCAGGAGGATGAATCAGGACTTCGCCGCGCATTACCGTCGCCTCATCGCATCAGTGAGGGGGTTGTCATGTCGCCGGGTACGGGGGCTCAGCGGCGGATGCTGGCCGAGCTGGAACAGCTCAAGGAGCGGGCGGGGATGAGTTTCGCCCAGTTCCAGAAGGCGGTTCCGTACAGCCGGTCGGCGCTGCATCGCTACTTCACGGGGCAGTCGCCGATCCCGCGCGACGCCTTGGTGTCTGTGGTGAGGGCATGCGACGGCGACGTGGCACTGCTGGTGCGGATGTGGGAGGCCGCGCAGTCGGATCCGGAGCTGGGGTCGGATTCGGCGACGGCGACGGCGACAGCGGTGGCGAAGGCACCGGCGCCGCCGCCGGGACCGTTGGGCCTGATGGGTCCGGCCAAGCCGGCCGGACCCGTCGGGCCCGCCGAGCCCGTCAGACCCATGGCGGTGGCAGCCGGAAGCGACGGTCGGATACGTGCGACTGCACCCTGTGTACAGAGCCAGAACCAGGGCCAGAACCAGAGCCCTGATCCGCGACCGGAGACGCCCGCCGAGCCGGCCGGCCCGCCCGAGCGGGCCGACGCCGCAACGACCTCCGAGTCCTCCGATCCGGTTGATCCGTCGGACAGCCGGCAGCGGGCGATCCGGGCCTGGTTCGCGCTGGCCTTCGTGATCGTGGCGACCTCAGGCGGTGGCCCCGATACCGATACCGACACTGGCACCGGCATGAGCACCAGTCACGGCATCCCGTCCCGACCCGACCCGGCCCCGTCCAAGGCGGCACCGATCGCGCACACGACATCCTCGTCCCCGTCGTCCCCGAGGCGTCCGGGGAACCATCCCTTCACCGTGACCGTGGTGCGGGCCTGATCAGCTCACTGAGTCGTCGCCTCGGTCAGGTCCCGCAGGATCTCGGAGGCCGCGAGATCATCGAGCGTCGCGAAAGCCGGGTACTCCCTCTGGTGCCAGTAGTCCTCGCCGTCGGGGTACGAGCTGAGGAAGACCGCCTGGAAGCGTTGCGTCGTACCGAATTCGTCGACGTAGCCCACGACGATCCCCGGGTCCAACGCCACCGTCACCGAGCCGCCGCCGGGAAGCGCGCGCGAGATCCAGCCCTGGATCCCGGCGTCCTGCGGGACGCCCCGCCGCCAACCGCGCCGCTCGAGGCCCAGAACCTTGCCGACCGGGATCTCGACGTCCGCGAACCGGGCCAGCTTCCCCGAGGCCCTCTCCTCGTCGGCGAGGCGGTATACGGCACGTCCGAGCTGCTCGAACGGCTGGAGGATCTCGTAGTCCGCGAACACCTCGGACCACGCGGCCAGGTCGGTGCCGAGGTGCAGGGGATGCGCGATGCCGATCACGGCGTCGTCGGCGAGGGTGTACACGCCGTCTGCGATGTCGGCGAACGTCTGGTCCTCGGCGACGCGGAACGTGCCGCTCACCCCGTCGTCGGTGAAGGTGGCCCAGACGAGCCGCCGGACCAGGTGGCGCAGCACGGGATGCGCGACGAAGTACTCGCCGAACTCCTGGGAGGTCCACCGGCGCTGGGTGACCATGGCCAGCTCGAAGCGGGCGATCTGGTCCGCGGCGAGGGTCCGCACATCCTTCTTCAGCGCCGAGAACCGCCGGTGGGCGGCGGAGGCCAGGTCGCCGTCGTCCTTGGCCCCGGGCTTCGGCAGCGCCTTGAGACGCTTGCCGTCCTGGTCCGCGACGAACGGCTTGAGCTGCTCGTCGAAGCCGACCGTGAACCGGCGCGGGCCGTAGTCGAGGATCAGCGCCCCGGACGGCTCCAGCCCGAGGTCCGGGACGAGCCGGTCGCCGAGCTGGTCGGCGGTCAGGCCCAGGTCGTCGGCGATCGCGGTGACGCGCTGCGTCGCCTGCTCCCTCAGGCCCTTGAACTTGACCTTCTGCGAGATGCCGTACAAGTGCGTCAGCGCCGTGTCGCCGCCGATGCCGGCCAGGACGTCCAGTCCGGTGACGGCCCGCTGGTGCCCGCCCTCGCCGGGCCACACCCGGATCAGCGGGGACAGCCGGCGCACGGTCTCGTCATCGCCGAGCCAGCGCAGCGTGTCGAAGACCCAGCTCTCCTTGGCCGGATAGTCGGCGGCGCGCCAGTCCTCGAACAGGGCCCATGCGAAGTCGGCGAGACAGGTCTGGTCGCAGATCTCCTTCGCCAGGTGGACTCCGGCGTACGGCTCGGCGGGCTTGGACACCGCGAGCATGAGGAGCAGGTGCTCCACGGACTGCCGGGGAAGCGCGGTCTGCCGGGGAAGCGCGGTCTGCCGGGGAAGCGCGGTCTGCCGGGGAAACGCGGACTGCCGATCCTTGAGCAGGATCCGCGGCAGTGCGCCGGGGTCGATCCATTCCGGGAGGGCCGGCATGGTCTTGGGCAGGGTGAGGGTGCCGTCGTCGGCGACGATGGCGGCGACCGCCGGCTCCACGGCCGGGCCGTACCCCGCGGCGGCTTCGGCGATCTCGGCGGCGAAGCCGCGCGCGGACAGGGTGCGGAGGGTCACCTCGGCGGCGCTGCGGGCCTTGCCGGGCTTGCCGAGCGCCACCGGTATCAGGGTCGTGGCCGCGACGCCGGGATGCCGCGTCAGCCAGGCGAGGGCGTGCGGCCGAGCCGACTTCAGCCGGTTGAGCCAGTCGGAGGCGAGCAGCGCGGCCTCCGGAGCGGCGAACGGGGCGAGGTATTCGGCGCACACCGCCGGCTGGGTACGCGCCAGGTGCAGGATCGGCGGCAACGCGTCGGCTCCGAAGCGGACGGCGAGGAGCGGGATCCAGGTGGCTGCCTGCCAGGCGTCCGGCTTCCAGTGAGGGAGTACCGGCCGCACGACTTCCTCGGGGGCATCGACGGCGAACTGGCCGTTCCGGTACCAGTTGGCCGAGCCGTCGGCGGTGATCCGGGCCGCGATGTCCGCCCAGCTTTCGACGGCCCATTGGGTGTTCCTCACTACCTGCGGCGACGCCCAGCGCTCCGCCTCCCCGGCCCGCCAGGCCATGGCCGCCTCGGTCGGCGCGACCAGGCCGGTAATGACGGCGGGCTTGGTGCGCTCGACGGGGGTCAGCCACGGCGGGCTGACGAACAACGGCGGCAGGTCCTCGGCGTCCGGGACGGGGACGTTGGCGGCGCGGAGCCTCTCAACCCGCTCGCGCGCGGCCGGGGTCAGGTTCGCCAGCTCGGCGGCGGCGATCGCGTCGTGGGCGAGGACGTGCCGGCGCAAGACATGAGCGACCGCCAGCGCGCGCGGGGTGTGGCTGGGCGGGACGTCGGCCAGGACGCGGAGCGCGCGCCGGGGGAAGCGCTGTGCGGCGGCCTGGACCGCGGCGCCGAAGTGCTTCCTGGTGATGTTGTCGACGAGGAACCGGAACGCTGCGTCGCTCGGAACTCGGGCGACCAGGTCGAGCAGGTTCTGCGCGGCATCGGCCTCCAGGTCGCCGCCGAGCCATTCGGCCAGGATCGGGAGGAAGCCGGTGCCCAGGCTGTCGAAGGCGGTCCACAGGGCGACGGGTTCTTTGGCGGTCCAGTAGGGAGAGGCGTACGCGGCGGGGAACGCGGCCACCTGCTGTCGCGTCGTGAGCGAGCTGACCACCAACGCCGGCGTCAGGGGGTCGTGGACGCGGGACAGCAGCGCGAAGTCGGCTTCGACCCAGTCCACACGCTCCGGCAGGAGGAAGGACGTCAGCAGACGCGGCCACAGCTCGGCGGCGAGCGCTTGGGCCGGCAGCTGTGCCCGGTATTCGGCGAGCGTCTCCCGGGCCTGGGCGTAATCCGCCTCGGGAGCCGCGGCCAGGTACCGGCGCATGCGGACCGCGAGGTCGAGGCGGTGGTACTGGTCGGCGGCGTAGTACTCGCGAGAGGAGTTACGGCTGAGATGCGCCGGGATCTGCTTGCCCGCTTGGTACTTTCCCGTGGCGCTCATCCCGAACAGTTCCACGATGGCCGCTGCCGCGAAGGCCGGCCCGCGGGCGGTGAGCCAGGCGTCGACGACACCGGCCGGGTTCTTGAACGCGGGCGATTCGCGGGAAATCGCCAACGCTGCCGCGACAGCCGCGGACAGCGGTGTCGCGGCACTGAGGTCGCGCCCGGTGGCCCGGAATTGCCCGACGAGATCGGTTTCGCTGGTCTCGTGGTCGAGGATGGCGGCAATCTCAGTGCCCTGTTCCTCCAGCCACGCGGCGAGATACCCGGCTGCGTCGGGGACGAGGGTGAGCGGTTCGACCGCGGCGCCGCGACGCGGGACGACAAAACCGCGCACCGCCTCGGGTATCTCGCAGACGTCTTCCGACGAAGGATCGGTCACAGTGGCGCCGCTCATCGATTCACTCCCGGGAGGGTGCGTGCTGGTCATCGGGAGAGTAACGAAGCGTGCCGACACCGGGGCGTGAGGCCCTAGCGCCGATGGCCGCCGTTCGATGCGGATTCGCGCCCCGGCACGACCAGCCCGGCCTCGTACGCCACCACCACCGCCTGCGCCCGGGTCGACAGCCCGAGCTTGGTCATCGTCCGGTTGAGGTGCGTCTTCACCGTCGTCTCGCCGACCACCAGGTGCTCGGCGATCTCGGGGTTCGTCATCCCCTTGCCGACCAGCCGCAGCACCTCGATCTCGCGGGCGGTGAGGGCCGCCAGGTCCGCCGGCGGGCCGCCGGGGGCCTCGCCGCGCAGGGTGTAGGCCTCGATCAGGCGCTGGGAGATCGGCGGGGAGAACAGCATGTCGCCGTTGGCGACCACGGTGATGGCGGCCAGCAGGCGCTCGGGCGAGGTGTCCTTCAGCACGAAGCCGCTGGCGCCGGCCTTGAGCGCGGCGTAGACGTAGTCGTCGAGGTCGAAGGTGGTGAGGATCAGGACCCTGGGGGTCTGGCGGCCGGCCGCCTCGCGGGCCGCGACCAGCTGCTCGGTGGCCGCGATGCCGCCCATGCCGGGCATGCGGACGTCCATCAGGATCACGTCGGCCTCGTGCTCGGCGGCCAGGGCCAGCACCTGCTCGCCGCCCTCGGCCTCGCCGACCACGTCCAGGCCCGGCGCCGCCCGCAGCAGGGCGGCCAGACCCGCGCGGACCAGCACCTGGTCGTCCGCGACTATCACCTTGATCACGCACTACCCCCCGGTCCCGACCCAGCCGGCGGCGATCTCACGGGGAGCACGGCGCGCGGCCTAGGGTTCCGGGTCGGCTTCCCGCTCACCCGGAAGTGTCAGGACCACCTCGAACCCGCCGGCCGCACGGGGCCCCGTCTGGAGCGTCCCGCCGTAGATCCTCGCTCGTTCCCGCATGCCGACCAGACCGTTCCCGGAGCCCGCCACCGCGGGTCCCAAGGGGGTCGGGACGGCGACAGCACCTTCCGTGAGCGAGCGTACACGGCCGCCGTCGTCGGCGACGCGGATGCGGATATCACCATGGTCCTGATATACGAGTTCGACGGTCGCCCGAGCTCCCGGCGCGTGCTTCATCACGTTCGTCAGCGATTCCTGAACGACCCGGTAGCAGCACAGATCAGGGCCTGGCGCCAGGTCGAAGGGGGTCCCGGTGACCGCGAGCTCGGCCTGCACGCCGGCCGCGCGGACCCGCTCCAGCAGCCGGGGCACCTGCGCGAGCCCGGGCGAGGGTTCGACCGAAGGCCGGTACGCCGCCTCGGCGACGCCGTCCTCCGGCACCGGACGCAGCACCGCGAGCATGCGGCGCATCTCGCGCATGGCCTCGTGCGTGGCGTCGCCGATGGTGCCGAGAGACTGCCCGGCGGTCGCCGGATCGCTCCGCAGGACGTAGCCGGCCAGGCCGGTCTGCACGGATATCACCGACATGTGGTGCGCCACGACGTCGTGCAGCTCGCGGGCGATCCGCACCCGCTCGCTCGCCACGGCCTCCCGGGCCCGCGCGGCCTGTTCCCGGCGGAGCTGCTCGGAGAGCTGCCCCAGACGCTCGTTGCGCTCGGCCAGCCGCCGGGTCTGGTTGCCGAAGACCCCCACGACGCCGATGACGAGCAGCGTCTGCAGCACCGCGAGCAGGACCCCGAGCACCACCAGCTTGAGGCTGTACTGAAGCCACACGACGAAAACCGCCAGCGCGTACGGGACGACGCGTTGCGGCGGCTGCTTGGTGCAGAGCGTGTAGAAGATGAGCACCGGCCCCCACGCGATGGTGGTCGGCGGGTAGTCGAGCCCGGTGTACAGGACGATCATCGCGCAGCTCGCCCACATCATCGGCACCGGACACCGGCGGCGCAGCGCGAGCACGGCGCAGGATCCGACCGTCAGCGCATAGCCGAGCAGGCCGATGGGATGGAAGTCAGTGTGCTGGCTGTCCTGGCGGCTGTAGACGAGGCGGCGGCCGGGTTCGTAGGGGTAGGTGCGCAGCCAGATCAGGCTCACGGCGAGCATCGCCGCCGCGACGATGCCGTCCACCGCCTGGGGATGCGCGCGCAGCAGGCGGACGGCGGCCCCCACCGCGGCCTTGAGCCCGATCCCGACTGTCTGCATCGCCGCAGCGTAACGCCGGAACGGCCTCAGGTCGCCGTGCTGCGGTCCACAGGCCGCGTACGCCGTGGGGTGGAGCCGGCGGCGTACGTCGGCCTGTGGTTGACCGCGGCGGGCATCAGCGCACGACGAACTCCTGGTTGGTGCCAGTGCCGCTGGCGCGGATCAGCCACGGGGAGAGCAGCGCCGTGAACGCGATCAGCCGCCCTCGCATACGTTTCTCCCGTCACATATCAGGGTTCTGCTCGGGCGGCTCATCGCCGGACGAAGTCTCGCTCGGCCGCTAGCCGGTGATCTTGTTGAAGATCTTCGAGTAGGCGTAGCCGGTGCCCTTGTCGTAGCCGTCGACCTCCCAGAACGCCAGCTCCTGCACCCCGTGCGAGGCGGCGAAGCTCTCGAGCGTGGAGGCGTTGGACTGGGTGAAGTTCTCGTTGTCGTCGTTGTGGCCGGCGATCGGGGTCAGGCCGAGCAGGCCCCAGGCCTGGCTGCTGGAGACGCCGAAGATCGACTGGAGCTGCGGCGCGGTGGCCTTCGCGGCGGACTCGGCGTCGTTCAGCGCGTTCTCGCCGTCGCCGAAGTCCATCGTCATGATGTTGACGACCTTGACCGCCACGCCCTTGCTCTTGGCGTCCTTCAGCAACGTGGTGGCGTTGGACTCCAGCCCGGTGGGGTCGACCGGCAGGGTGTAGTCCACCTGCACGCTCGGGTTCGCCTTCTGCAGCGCGGCCAGCGCCTGGTCCCGGCGGGAGTTCGCGGTCTTGTTGTTCAGGTCGTTGCCCTCGATGTCGAAGTCGAGGCGGGTGACGTGGTAGGTGCTCACGACCTTGGCGTAGGCCGCTTCCAGGCTGGAGACCGAGGTGCACTTCTCGGCGAGCTCACCACCGGAGGCGCCGCCGAAGGAGATGATGACGTTCCCGCCGGCGTTCTGCAGGGCGGTGATCTGGGAGCTGAACGCGCCGACCGAGTCGCCGCCGTCCTCCCACTCCGGGGTGCAGCCCGACTTCGGCGTGAGGAACGCCAGCGTGTAGAACTTGTCGCCGCTGGCCGCCATGTCCTTGGCCATGTCGCCGGCGTCCGACGAGCCGATCTGCAGGTACGGCGCGGAGTAGTGCGCGGGGAAGCTCGCCCCGGCGGCGCGGGCCGCGGGCGCCGCGTTGGCGGTCGCGGCGACACTGATCGCGGCCACGGGCAGCAGCGCGGCGGTGCCGCATATCAGGGCCATGCGAATGTTTTTGGGCATGCGGATCCTCCAGGTGCGTGGGGGTGATACCTGTGTTCCGGCGCGACGGAGTGTTAGTAAACTTTACTTACTCCATGCGGGAGAGTAGGCACCCGGAGGCAGCGCGTCAAGAGGCGAACAGCGCGCAGGGTCCGCCGAGGACGACGGACCCTGATGGTAGAGCCTTTACCTCGAAGCCTTCCGCTGAGCCCGCAGCCACTCCTTGTTCATGGCCGCGATCGACGCCAGCGGGATCCCCTTGGGACAGGCCGTGGCGCATTCCCCGGTCAGCGTGCAGCCGCCGAAGCCCTCGGCGTCCATCTGCGCGAGCATGCCCACGACGCGGGTCTCGCGCTCGGGTCCGCCCTGGGGCAGGGTGTTGAGGTGGTTGACCTTCGCGGCAGTGAACAGGCTCAGCGAACCGTTCGGGCAGGCCGCGACACAGGCACCGCAGCCGATGCACTCGGCGTTCTCGAAGGCGAGATCGGCCGCGGGCTTGGGGATCGGGGTGGCGTGGGCTTCGGGAGCCGCGCCGGTCGGCGCGGTGATGTAGCCGCCGGCCTGGATCACCCGGTCCATCGCCGAGCGGTCCACGACCAGGTCCTTCACCACCGGGAAGGCGGCCGCGCGCCAGGGTTCGACGTCGATGGTGGCGCCGTCGCGGAAGCTGCGCATGTGGAGCTGGCAGGTGGTGGTCTTCTTCTCCGGGCCGTGCGCCTCGCCGTCGATCATCAGCGAGCAGGCGCCGCAGATGCCCTCGCGGCAGTCGTGGTCGAAGGCGACCGGGTCCTCGCCGCTGGTGATCAGCTGCTCGTTGAGGACGTCGAGCATCTCCAGGAACGACATGTCGCGGCTGATGCCGTCGACCTCGTACGGCTGCATCCGGCCCGGCTGCGACGCATTCTTCTGCCGCCAGACACGCACTGTGAGCTTCATGCATAACTCCGCTGAGCAGGGTGGACGTATTCGAAGTCGAGCTCTTCCTTATGCAGGACCGGCGGCTGCCCCAGGCCCGTGTACTCCCAGGCCGCGACGTACGAGAACTCGTCGTCCTTGCGCGCCGCCTCACCGTCAGGGGTCTGCGACTCGGTACGGAAGTGGCCGCCGCAGGATTCGCTGCGGTGCAAGGCGTCCAGGCACATCAGCTCGGCGAGCTCGAAGTAGTCGACGAGCCGGTTGGCCTTCTCCAGCGACTGGTTGAACTCCTCGCCGGTGCCCGGGACCTTGATGCGGCGCCAGAACTCCTCGCGGATCGCCGGGATCCGGTCCAGGGCCTTGCGCAGGCCGGCCTCGTCGCGCGCCATGCCGCACAGTTCCCACATCAGCTCGCCGATCTCGCGGTGGAACGAGTCGGGCGTGCGGTCGCCGTCCACGGCCAGGATCGCGGCCAGCCGCTCCTGCGTTTCGCGGACGGCCGCGACGGCCTCCGGGTGCTCTGCGGTGACCGGAGCCTGCCCGGCGGTCCGGGCCAGGTAGTCGCTGATCGTCGCCGGCAGCACGAAGTAGCCGTCGGCCAGGCCCTGCATCAGGGCCGAGGCGCCGAGCCGGTTCGCGCCGTGGTCGGAGAAGTTGGCCTCGCCGACCGCGAACAGGCCGGGGACCGTGGTCTGCAGGTCGTAGTCCACCCACAGGCCGCCCATCGTGTAGTGCACGGCCGGGTAGATGCGCATCGGGACGCGGTACGGGTCCTCGTCGGTGATCCGCTGGTACATCTCGAAGAGGTTCCCGTACTTCTCCTCGACCGCCTTGCGGCCCAGCCGCTTGATGGCGTCGGCGAAGTCCAGGTACACGCCCTGGCCGCCGGGACCGACGCCGCGGCCCTCGTCGCAGACGTTCTTCGCGGCCCGCGAGGCGATGTCGCGGGGCACCAGATTGCCGAACGAGGGGTACTGGCGCTCCAGGTAGTAGTCGCGCTCGTCCTCGGGGATCTTCTCCGGGGAACGCTCGTCGCCCTTGGCCTTGGGAACCCAGATCCGGCCGTCGTTGCGCAGCGACTCCGACATCAGCGTCAGCTTCGACTGGTGGTCGCCGGTGCGCGGGATGCACGTCGGGTGGATCTGCGTGTAGCAGGGGTTGCCGAAGAAGGCGCCCTTGCGGTGCGCCCGCCAGATGGCGGTCGCGTTGGAGTTCATGGCGTTGGTCGACAGGTAGTAGACGTTGCCGTAGCCGCCGGAGGCCAGGACCACCGCGTCGCCGAAGTACGTGGAGATCTCGCCGGTCAGCAGGTCCCGGGCGACGATGCCGCGAGCCCGGCCGTCGACCACGATCAGGTCCAGCATCTCGGTGCGCGCGTGCAGCTCGATGTTGCCGGCGGCGACCTGGCGCATCATCGCCTGGTACGCGCCGAGCAGCAGTTGCTGTCCGGTCTGACCGCGCGCGTAGAAGGTGCGCGAGACCTGCACGCCGCCGAACGAGCGCGTGTCGAGCAGGCCGCCGTACTCCCGCGCGAAGGGAACACCCTGCGCGACGCACTGGTCGATGATCTCCACCGAGATCTGCGCCAGCCGGTGGACGTTCGCCTCGCGGGACCGGAAGTCGCCGCCCTTGACGGTGTCGTAGAACAGCCGGTGCACGGAGTCGCCGTCGTTGCGATAGTTCTTCGCCGCGTTGATCCCGCCCTGCGCGGCGATCGAGTGCGCGCGCCGCGGCGAGTCCTGGAAGCAGAACTGCACGACGTGGTAGCCCGCCTCGGCCAGCGTCGCACCGGCGGAGCCGCCGGCCAGGCCGGTGCCGACGACGATCACCGTGCGCTTGCGGCGGTTGGCGGGGTTGACCAGTTTGGCCTCGAAGCGCCGGGTGTCCCAGCGTTCGGCGACCGGGCCGGCCGGGGCCTTGGTGTCGGCGATGGGGTCGCCGACGGTGTAGTCGCTGTAGTTGACGTCGGGCACAGTGTTCATGTCGGGCACAGGGGTGCTCACTTCACCACTCCGCTCATCACGCCCACCGGCACCGCCACGAAGGCGAGCGTGAGCAGCACGGCGACCACGTTGCCGGTGGTCCTTATAAGACGGTCGCGCTTCACGCTGCCCACGCCGAGGGTCTGCGCGGCGGACCAGAAGCCGTGCTGGATGTGCAGGCCGAGCGCGCACACCGCCACGATGTAGATGACGTCGCCGTACCAGTTGTTGAACGTGGAGACGACGTTCGCGTAAGGGTGGCCCGGCTGGAACCCCGAGTGCACGGTGCCGGTGGTCAGGTCGAGGATGTGCCAGATCAGGAACAGCAGCAGGATGACCCCGCCCCAGCGCATCGTCCGGGTCGCGTGGCTGCTGCCGGCCTTGCGGTGCTCGTAGCGCACCGGACGGGCCCGCAGGTCGCGTCGGCTGAGCTGGTAGGCGGACACCACGTGGGCGACGACGGCGACGACCATCACCACGCGGATGACCCACAGCGTCCAGCTGTAGTGCATGACCGGCTCGCCCATGGTGCGCAGCCAGTGCGCGTAGCTGTCGAACTGGCCGGGCCCGAAGAAGACCTTGAGGTTCCCGAACGCGTGGGCCAGCAGGTAGAGCACCATGAGCAGGCCGCTGACCGCCATGACGGCCTTCTTGCCGACGGAGCTGTCCCAAGCCGCGCGCAGGGAGGGCGGACGCCGGTCCGTCCACGTAGCGGTAACCATGGGCTCGACGCTAAGAGCCGGCCGTCGATTGGTCCAAGACATGGATCAGCTGGTGACGATAGACCCAGCCTATGATGGTGGAAGGGAACCGGAAAAGGATCAAGAAACATGCAGTTCCACCAGCTCCGCTACTTCATCGCGGTCGCCGAGACCCGGCACTTCACCCGCGCCGCCGAAGCCATGCATGTGACGCAGCCCTCACTGTCGCAACAGATCAGGGCCTTGGAACACGAGCTCGGCGCCGACCTCTTCCTGCGCGCCCGCGGGAACATCACACTCACCGACGCCGGCGAGGCCCTGCTCCCGATGGCCCGCCGCATCCTGGCCGACGCCGACGCCGCACGGCGCGAGATCCACGAGCTGGCCGAGCTGCGGCGGGGGCATGTGCGGCTCGGGGCGACGCCTTCCCTTTGCACGGGGCTGCTGCCGGACGTCCTGCGCACCTACCACCACCGCTATCCCGGGATCCAACTACAGGTGCAGGAGAGCGGATCGCACGACCTGGTCCGGGACCTGGCCCGCGGCGCCCTGGACCTGGCGCTGGTCGTGCTGCCCCTGCCGTCCCCGTCGCCCGCGCTCACCACCGAGGAACTGTTGCAGGAAGACCTGGTCGTGGTCTCGGCGCCGAACCTGCCGCCGCCGGGCGACGGCCGGCAGGTGCGCGTCGCAGACCTCGAACACGAGCAGCTGATCATGTTCCGGCACGGGTACGACCTGCGCGATCTGACCGTCGCGGCGTGCCGGGCGCAGGGTTTCGAGCCGGTGTTCGCGGTCGAGGGCGGGGAGATGGACGCGGTGCTCGGCTTCGCCCGGGCGGGCCTGGGCGTCGCGATCGTGCCGAGGATGGTGGCGCGCAACGCCGATCCGGGGCTGCGCGTGACGCCGATGGCGCCGCCGGCTCTGCACCGCACCATCGCCCTGGCCCATCGCACCGATGTGGCACTGCCGGGCGCCGCGCAGGAGTTCAGGCGGACACTGCTCGAGCGCGCCAAGGCAGGCTGAAAACGCGGAACACGCCGGGCCTGGAAAGGCTTTCGGCGCGTTTCGCGAGCAGGGGAGCCCCCGCTCAGGACTCCGGGGTCCAGTCGGCCGGCAGGCCGGACTGCGCCAGGACGCTGGACAGGCTGTAGTAGTCCCGGTCGGAGGTGATCTGCTCGCCGCTGATCTCGAGCAGAGTGGCCATCTGGACGGCGAACGGCGTGGGCGCCCCCTTGATGTGGCCGGCGTAGACGGCTTCGATCGTGGCGCGGCCGCCGGCGCGGTAGGCGCTTTTGACGGTCACGTGCACGTCCTCGATCATCGCGTCGGTGCGGGCCTTCCAGCCGGCGATCTGCTCGCGGCCGGTCATCACGGCGCCGATCGCGAGGTCGGTGTAGGTACCGTCCTCGGTGAACAGCGCGCCCAGCGCGGCGGAGTCGGTGCCATTCCAGGCGGCGGCCCAGGCGGCGACGATCTCGGGGACCTCACGCGTCTCGGTGGTCTCGGTGGTCTCGGTGGTGGCGTTCATGGTGGTTCTCCTTCGGTTTCGTGATGGTAAGGGGTCTGACAGGGCTCAGGGGGTCAGGATGATCTTCCCGGAGACGGTCCCGGACTCCGCGAGCCGCAGCGCCTCGCCGGCCCGCGCCAGCGGCAGCCGGGCCGCGATCGGGGTGACGATGTCGCCGCGCCGCAGCGCCGCGAAGACCTCGGTGAGGTCGGCGCGCAGCCGGGCCCGGAAGCGGTTCTGGTTCATCTTCTTGCCGGCCCAGATGTTGAAGAACGAGGCGCTGCGGCCGTTGGGCAGCGCGGTCCACAGCAGGGTGCGGGCGACGATCTTCAGCACCGGCGCCTGCTTCCAGCCGCTGTCGTCGCGGGTCGAGGCGCTGCCATAGGCGACGAGCGTGCCGCCGCGGGCGAGCAGGTGCCAGGAGTCGACGACGCTGCGCCCGCCGACGTGGTCGAACACCGCGTCCACGCCGCCCGGGGCGAGTTCGCGGACCTGCTCGGGCACGTTCCCGGCGCGGTAGTCGACCGGGATGACGCCCGCGGCGCGCAGCGCCTCGTGGTTGCGGACCGAGGCGGTGCCGATCACCCGCACCCCGGCGGCCAGCGCGAGCTGGGCCAGGACCGAGCCGACGCCGCCGCTGGCGCCGTGCACCAGGACGGTCTGGCCGGCCTGGACGCGGGCCCTGCGGTGCAGCATCTGCCAGGCCGTGATGCCGTTGACCACCACGGTCTCGGCCTGCTCGGCGGTCAGCCCCTCGGGGACCTCGACGGCGTCCCGGACGTCGGCCAGGATGTGGCTGGCCCAGCCGCCGACCTTGGTCAGCACCGCCACCCGCCGGCCGAGCAGGCCCGGGTCCACCCCGGCGCCGGCCGCGTACACCCGGCCGACCACGTCGTAGCCGGGGACGAAGGGGAACGGCGGCTGGTCGTAGTAGCGGCCGCGGCGCATCTGCTGCTCGGCGAAGGAGACCCCGGTGGCCTCCATCGCGATGACGACCTGCCCGGCGCCGGGCCGCGGCACGGCCGTGCGCTGGACCCGCAGGTCCTCCGGCTCGACGATCCCCGGCAGAACCACCTGGACGAGAGTCTGATCGGTCATGGCCGCGGCCCTTCCCGTAGAAGTTCTTGCGTTCGTTACAAGTTATAACTCCTCGATCGAGTGAGTGTCAATCGCACCAGTGATAGCCTCTAACCATGACCGAGACAGAGACCCCCCGGCAGCGCTATCGAACGCAGGTGCAGGAGGAGATCAAGCAGCACGCGTGGGAGCAGATCGCGACGGCGGGAGCGTCCGCGCTGTCGCTGAACGCCATCGCCAAGCAGATGGGGATGAGCGGACCGGCGCTCTACCGCTACTTCGCCAACCGCGACGAGCTGATCACCGCGCTCATCCGGGACGCCTACCAGAGCCTGGCCGACACGATCGGCGCCGCCGCGGCCGATGGCGCGGATCTCAGAGGTCTGGCTCAGGCGATGCGCACCTGGGCGCTGGAGGATCCCCAGCGCTATCTATTGGTCTACGGAACGCCGATCCCCGGCTACGAGGCACCGGAGGACACCACACGGCTCACCTACGAGGTGATGACGATGCTGCTCGAAGCCAGCGGCGCCGAAGGGCTCGCGGCGATGCCGCCGTCACCGCTGCAGCCGCATCTGGCCGAGCACAACGGCTGGGCCGGAGCACGCGCGGAAGAGCCGCCGGCACTGCACCGGGCCCTCGTCTTCTGGACGCGGCTGCACGGGGTGCTGTCGCTGGAGCTGGCCGGGCACTTCGCCGGCATGGGGTTCGACCCGGCGGCGCTGTACGCGGCCGAGGTCGAGGCCGTCGCAGGCTCCTGATCCGCCTGCGACGGCGCGGTGTCACACGGTCCGGTTCAGACGGTGCCGGTCAGGTTCAGACGGTGCCGGTCCGGCTCACACCGTGATCGAGTCGCCGGCCGGGACGATCGAGACCTCGGCCTCGGTCAGGTTGCCGATCATCGCCTTCGCCGACTGCTGGCCCATGTCGCTGAGCAGGATCTCGTGGATCTGGACGGCCCGCTTCGGGGCCACCTCGCGCACGTAGTCCACCGCCTCGCCGAGCTTGGTCCACGGCCCGCTGGTCGGCAGCAGCAGCGTCTCCACCGGCGCCTCCGGCACGTGGTAGGCGTCGCCGGGGTGGTAGAGGCGCTCGTCGACCAGGTAGCCGACGTTGGTCACCCGGGGCATGTCGCGGTGGATCAGCGCGTGCAGCTCGCCGAACACGGCGATGTCGAAGCCGCCGACGGTGTGCCGGTCGCCCGCGGCCACCGCCGTGACCTGGCCGCGCCGCGCCTCCCAGCGCCCGACCACGCTCTCGGGACCGTAGACGCGCAGCTCGGGACGGGCTTCCAGGGCCTTGGCGATCAGCTCCTCGTCGAAGTGGTCGAAGTGCTCGTGGGTGATCAGGACCGCTTCGGCCGCGGCCACCGCCTCGGCCGCGTCGGGGGTGAGCGTCCCCGGGTCGATGACGATCCGGCCCTGGTCGCCGACCAGTGAGACACAGGCGTGGGCGTGCTTGAGCAGCTGCATGGTGAGCTCCCGTCGTCGTTCAATATACAGGGCAGACTGTACAGCATGCCCTGTATAGATGATACCCTGGCCCGGTGAACGACACCCCCGCGAACCAGCCGTCGCCCCCCGTCGAGGAGGTGGCCGCGCACCTGCGCGGCGCCGTCAGCGCCCTGGTCCGCAGCACCCGCGCGGTGGACCGGTTGCCCCCGATCCCGGCGGCGGTCCTGGACCTGCTGGCCGCGCGCGGCCCGATGACCACGGCGGAACTGGCGGCGAGCCGCGGCGTCCGGCACCAGACGATGGCCGCGACCGTGAAGGAACTGACCGACGCCGGCCACCTCGCCGCCGGCCCCGATCCCGCCGACGCGCGCAAGAAGATCCTGTCGCTGACCGAGGCCGGCCGGGACGCGCTCGACGCGGACCGCCGCCAGCGCACCGGCCTGCTCGCCGCGGCGCTGGAGCAGGCGCTGGACGACGAGGAGTTGCGCATGATGGCGCGGGCGCTGGAGCTGGTGGACCGGGTGTCCGCGGCCGTTAACCGGATGACGGCACCGCGATGATGTTCGTGTGACGGTTGAGGGTGCGTGGACGGTGCGCCGCGCTGACGTGCGGGAGCCAGAGGCTCAGGAACTGCTGGTCTCGTACTACGACGAGCTGGTGAGCCGCTACTGGGGACGGCCGTGCCTGCCGGGCGAGGTCGAAGCCGCGATGCGCGACGAGCCCAACGACGATCTGGCGGTGTTCCTGGTCGCGAGCGTGGACGGCGAACCGGCCGGCTGCGTCGGCGTGCGTATGCCGGCCCCTGATCTGGGCGAGTTGAGCCGGATGTACATCCGTCCCGAATTCCGGCGCTCCGGCGGCGGAGCGCTTCTGCTCGGCGAGGCCGACCGCGCGGCCGTGGAACTCGGGGCGCGGGCCATCCGCCTGGACACCCGGCACGACTTGGTGGAAGCACGGGCCATGTACGCGCGGTACGGCTACCGCGACGTCCCGGCTTTCAACGACGGCCCGTACGCCGACCACTGGTTCGAGAAGGCTCTGACGTGATGCCGAACAGCTGAGCGCTGGTGAGAATGGTGGCGTGGAGCCTGTCGACGAAGGGGCGCTTGTCGATGAATCCGTGCGCGAGCTCCCCGGGGCCGCACTGCGCTCTTTCGTCGGCTGGTACTCGGGCTACCGGCAGGCGGGGGTCGCGCCGATGCGGCACCGCGGGCTGCCGTCGCCGTACCTGACGCTCATCCTCACGCTCGACGATCAGCTCACCGTGCTCGCGCACCCCGATCCGGGGCAGGCGCCGGGTGATTTCCGGTTGCTGCTCGGCGGGCTGCACACGGCTCCGGCGCTGATCAGCCACGAGGGCCGGCAGTCCGGCGTGCAGATCGCGCTGAGTCCGTTGGGAGCGCGCGCCGTGTTGGGGATGCCGGCCGGTGAGTTCGCCGAGACCGATGTGGCGGCCGATGACGTGCTGGGCCGCGACATCGTCGACGCTCAGGAGCGGCTCAGGGCCGCGCCGGACTGGCCGGGACGGTTCGCGGCGGTCGACGCGTGGCTTGCATCACGTGCTGCGAAGCAGGCCCGGACGGCGATCGCCGCCGAGCTGACCGAGGCGTGGCGGCTACTTCTGCGCACTGGCGGACGGCTGCCGATCGCCGATCTGGCCGCGGAACTGGGCTGGAGTACGCGGCGCTTGTCCGGGCGCTTCGCCACGGAATTCGGGCTCACTCCCAAGGCTGCGGCCCGGGTGATCCGGTTCGATCGGGCTCGGCGGCGCTTGGCGGATCGGGCGCGGAGCGGACCGGTCGACGTGTGGCCGGACGTTCCGGCCCGTGGCCTCGACTTGGGCCTTGCCGACCTCGCCGTCGATGCCGGCTACTACGACCAGGCGCACATGGACCGCGAGTTCAATGCGTTGGCGGGATGCCCACCGGTCCGCTGGCTCGCCGAAGAGTTCCGAAATATCCAATCCGGCGCCATGCCCGGCGAGTGAGGGTGGAGGCACGGGACACGACCGCGAAGGAGATGCTCCAGATGACTCCCACGACCACCGAAACGACTCCCCCGCCGCAGGTCTGGCCCACGCTGCGGGCGACGGACGCGCCAGCCCTGATCCGGTTCCTCACCGAGGCCTTCGGTTTCGAGGCGACCGTGGTGTACCAGGACGGCGACCAGGTCCACCACGCCGAACTCGCCTGGCCTGAGGGCGGCGGCGTCATGCTCGGCTCGGCCAAGCCGTCCGACGGCGACGCGTGGCCGCTGGCGCCCGGCGCGTTCGGCGCATATGTCGTCACCGACCACCCTGACGAGCTGTTCGCTCGGGCCAAGGCGGCCGGTGCCGAGATCTTGCAGGAGGTGTACGAGACCGACTACGGGTCGCGCGACTTCCGGGTGCGGGATCCCGAGGGGAACCGCTGGTCTTTCGGGACGTATCGCGGACATCCGCGCGCGAGCGCTTAGCAGCGCCGCTTACTCAGGCCTCGGGGAAGAGCACGGCGGCGACGTGGTGCGTGTCCGTGTACTCCTTCACCGACGTGATCTTCCCGTCCCGGACCGTGAACACCGCCGCGCAGCGGTTGTCGTACGTCGCGCCGTTGGCGGCGGTCGCCTTGGATGTCCACTCGGCCATGACCTGCTCACCGTCGGCGAAGGCGTTGACCAGACCGATCACCACCGGCGCCGAGGTGTCCAAGTAGGCGCCCATGCCGCCGAGGAAGTCGTTGATGATCGCCTCGCGGCCCTCCCACAGGCCCGAGATCGGCAGGCTGCCCGGGTAGAGCCAGGTGGCGTCCTCGGCGAAGCTGTCGAAGATGGTCTGGGCATCTCCGTCGCGCACCGCCTCCACGTAGCGGACGACGACGGTCTTCGGGTCGGTGACGTTGTTCATGATCATGCTCCTTTATAAGGCGTCTGCTTGGGGAACGTCGCGTCAGGCGATGGTGAGGACCGCGTTGCCGCGGACGCCCCGGTCGCGCAGCCGGGTCAGCACGTCGGCGGTCTCGGTCCAGTCGGCCACCAGCCCGATCTCCGGGTGCAGGCGGTCGGCGGCGACGAGGCGGACCAGAGTCTGCAGGTCCTGTCCGTAGGTCGAGTCCGAGTCGGCGTAATGGAAGTGCCGGATGGTGGCCGATTCGGGGCCGGCGAAGAAGTCGAAGAAGTCCAGCGTCGCCGGCTGCCGGCTGGCCTGGCCGAACCAGACCAGCGTCCCGCGCCGGGCCAGCTTGGCCAGCGCGGCCGCCAGGTTCGGCCCGCCGGTGGACTCCAGGACCAGGTCGAAGGGTCCGTCCGCGGCCTGGATCGAGGGCACGACCCGGGCCGCGCCGAGCTCCAGCAGCCGGGCCCCGCGCTCGGCCGAGGAGCTGACCGCGGTGATCTCCAGCCCGGCCGCGGCCGCGAGTTCCACGAAGTAGTGGCCCACACCGCCGGAGGCCCCGGTCATCAGGACCCTGCGTCCGGCGGCCGAGCGCGTCACGTGCAGCAGACGCAGCGCGGTGAGCCCGGCCAGCGGCAGCGCGGCGGCGGTGACGGCCGGCACGGTGTCGGGCAGTTCGGCCAGCGACGCGGTCGGGACCGCCACGTATTCGGCCCAGCCGCCCTGCGGCGGATGCCCCACGACGCGGGTGCCGGCCGCCGGACCCGAGCCGTCGGCCGCCGCCTGGACCACGAGGCCCGCGACGTCCTTGCCGGGCCGCCAGTCCGGGCGCGGCGCCTCCAGCTGGAACGTCTCGCCGCGGTTGACGGAGTACGCCTCCACCTTTATCAGGGCCTCGTCCGGACGCGGCTGCGGCTGGTCCACCGCGGTGAGTTCGACGGACGGGCCGGGCCGGCCGGTGGCTGTCATGGCCTTCATGGCGATCTCCCCTTCTTGCCTTCTGGCTGCTGCTTGGTGCTGCCTGTCGCTGCTCGCTGCTGCTGCTCGCTGCTTGTTCCTTGCGAGATCAAGAAGACCACCGGGCCGAAAGGCGGGTCCAACAACCGGCCCGCGGTTTCGACAACCATCGGTGGTAGGCCATGGTGGAAGGCATGGATCTTGACCTGGCGCAGGTGCGGGCCTTCGTGACCGCGGCCGATCGGCTGCACTTCGGGCAGGCCGCCGAGCAGCTCGCGGTCAGCCAGCAGGCGCTGTCCAAGCGCATCGCGCGCCTGGAGGCCGAACTGGGCGTGCAGCTGTTCCTGCGCGCCGGGCACGCCGTCGAGCTGACGGACGCCGGACGCCGCTTCCTGGAGCCCGCGCGCCGGACGCTGGCCGACGCCGACCGCGCGGTGGCGGCCGCGCGCCACGTCGACCGGCCGTTGCGGATCGACTTCTGGGGCCACCTGTTCGCGCCGATGCGGACGCTCGCACCGGTCATCGACCACGTCGCCGACGCCGTCACCGTCGAGACCGGGCCCGGCCGCGACCTGCCCGGCGTCCTGGACGGCCTGGCCCGCACCGCCACGGACGTCGGATTCGGGCGCGTGCACGGAGTCGGGGTCGGGAACGGGGTCGGGAATGGCGGGACCCGCGACACGGCGTACACCCACCGGCTGGTGCGGCTGGAACCGGTGGATGTCATGGTCGGCGCAAGGCATCCGCTCGCCGACCGGTCGCAGGTACGCCCCGACGAACTGCGTGACAGCGTCCTGTGGTGCCCGGCGGCGCTGGAACGGCTGGACTTCTACCAGCGGTTCGCAGAGCACTTCGACATC
This sequence comes from Catenulispora sp. GP43, assembly GCF_041260665.1. Lineage (NCBI taxonomy): Bacteria > Bacillati > Actinomycetota > Actinomycetes > Catenulisporales > Catenulisporaceae > Catenulispora > Catenulispora sp. GP43. The sequence goes on from NZ_JBGCCT010000023.1 coordinate 147,829, forward strand.
CGCGCCGAATCCGGCACCGCGAATCTCGGCATCGACCACTTCCTCGAGCAGGTGGCAGCCGATCCGGCACGCTTCGCACTCGTCCCCGCGGATCTGGAACTGCCGGAACGCATCCGGGTCCGCTCGCTTCCACTTGTCGAGCCGACGCCGCTGTACGCGTGGTCGCTGGTGTGGCCGGCGGCGGATCCGCACCCGGGGGTCGCACCGCTGCTGCGCGCCTTCGCCGAAGTCGGCGGCCGGAGCCGCTGGCTGGAGTACCGGCCGGGGCGTGACTGGTTGCCCGCCGGCGACGTATCAGAGGTCGAAGGCGGCAGCGGCTCTGTCTCTTGAGAACGAGAAGCCGCCTGCCGACATGCCGCCATTCAGGGGACGGCCGGGTGCGGACCGGCTCAGGGCGTGTTTCGCTGCAACGGGGCTGTTCGGTCCCGGCGCGGGAAGGAAGCATGATCATGCCCACCTATGACCCGAACCAGATAGCGAACCTCGTCGGCCAGCTCGGCGGTGACCACCAGCAGGCGGCTCAGCGGTTGCAGGGGATGGGCGGTCAGATCGACCCGCGGCAGCACGCGGACACCCTGCAGCAGATGGGGATCGACCCGCGGAAGCTCCAGGACGGCGACTACCAGCAGCATCTCGACGCGCAGGACCAGCCCGGGTTCCAGGGCTATCGGAGCGGCGACATGTCCGAGCAGACGCCTCAGTTCGGTGAGCGAAGCGGCCAGGACCAGACGGACGAGGACGACGAGATCCCGAACTTCCAACAGTTCGACCAGGGCCAGGCCGGGATGCGCGGCATGGAACCCCACCCCGACCCGCAGATGGCCGACGACCAGCAGATGGTCGGCCGGCGGAGACCCCGCAAGAGCCGGGAATCCCAGCAGGACCAGCGACCGATACAGGACCAGTGAGCGACAAAGGTGGCACTCCCCGACGTGCTGGGCCGCCCCGTGGACTTCAGTGCTCGATGACACCGGCTGCTGATCGGCCGTGGCGTTAGCAACGCTAAACACAGCACGTAGAAAATCCCCGCACCCCTCCGGCCGCCGGCGTGCGAGCCTGGCTGGACAGGTGTGCGCTGCTCGGGAGGGATCGGGTCATGCAGTTGAGTTCTGCGCAGATGTTCCACCATCGGTGGTGTGCGGCGTTGGCCGCCGGGAACGTGGCGGCGGTGCGGGACCTGTTCCACCCGGACGCCGTCCAGGTCTCGAGTGCGACCGGGCAGGTGCTGAGCGGTGTGGAGCAGATCGCCGGGGCGCTGGAGCAGCTGATCGGCGTGGCCGGGCCGATCGCCACCTCGGGGGTGGAGAGCTTCGTCGATCTCGGTGACGCCTTCTGCGTGGAGTCGGTGCAGTCCACCGCCTACGCGCAGGCGTTCTGCTATGACGTGTTCGTGATCGACGGCGGCCGCATCCGCTTCCACGCCACCGGAAGCATCTCGCCGCGCGCCCTGGCGCCGCTGCCCCAGCCGTCCGGGCCCACGCAGGGACAGGACCTGTACCGGCGTTACTGGGCCGCCACCAGCGCGCAGGATCCGAACGGACTGGCCGCGGTGTTCGGCCCGGATCTCCGCTTCTCCAACGTGGGCAACGTGGTCTACGGCCGGAACGAGGTCATCGGCGCGGTGCAGCGCTTCTGGGGCAGCGGCATGGGATCGGCGCTGAAGACCGTGTCGCGCTTCGTCGAGACGCCCCAGGCGCTGTGCGTGGAGGCGACGGCCGATGTCGGCGGCCGGGGCGGGCGGCTGGACCTCGCCTACTACGAGGTGTGGATGCTCCGGCAGGGGCAGGTCAGCCACCTCATCAGGGGTCTGATCACGCCGCGCCCCGCCGAGCTGAAGCAGATCATGCAGAAGGCGGCCGACACCAACATGCGGACCTTGCAGGACTTCACGCAGGCGACCATGCTGCGCAACGCCATGCAGGTCCGCTGGTAGTCGGCTGTCGGCTCATACCTCAGTCGGCGCGGTCTTCAGCCGGCATCGACTCACTCCTCAGCTCGCATAGACCTCGAACTCTGATATCTGCCCGGCCGGCCATCCCGTGTTCGCGGTGAACGTCAACCGGACGTAGCGCACGCTGGCCGTCGGGAAGGTGATCGTGACGGCGTTGCCCGTCGCCGGATCGAAGCCGTAGCCGGCGGAGCCGACCAGCGTCGAGGCCGCACTGGCGTCCGCGCCTCCGGTGACCGACAGCGTCTGGGTCCGTGCTGCCCAGGCGGTGGCCGGCGGCAGCTTCAGCACGATGCGGGACACCGGCGTCGCCGCCCCGAGGTCGACCATCAGCCACTGCGGGAAGGCGTTGTCGATGCTCTCCCAGTAGGAGTTCGGGTCGCCGTCCACGGCGTTCGACGACGCGTAGCCCTGCGTGTGGCCGCTCTCCGAGGTCGCCTTGCCGAGCGCCAGATTCGCGTTCGCGGCCGGGTCCGTCGTCGCCGAGACCGTCGCGGAGGGCTGGGACAGGTTCCCGGCCGCGTCGGTCGCGACCACCGCGAAGCTGTACGACCTGGACGGGGACAGGCCGGTGACGGTCGCCGACGTAGCGGCCGTGGTCAGCGCCGTCGCACCGTTCAGCTTCACCTGGTAGCCGGTGACCCCGACGTTGTCGGTGGACGCGGTCCAGGACAGCGACACGCTGGTCGAGGTGTGCCCGGTGACCGTGAGGTTGGTCGGCGCGGAGGGCGGCGTGGTGTCGCCACCGCCTGATCCGCTCGGCGCGTAGACCTGGAATTCCGAGAGCTGCCCAGCAGGCCAGCCGGTGTTCGCCGTGAAGGTGGCCCGCAGATAGCGGACGGACGCGGTGCCGAAGGTCACCGTCACGCTGTTGCCCGACGCCGGATCGAAGGTATAGCCGGCGGATCCGGCCAGCGTGTTGAAGGTCGAGCCGTCAGTACTGCCGGCCAGGGTGAGGGTCTGCGTGCGGGCACCCCACGACGACGGCAGCTTCATGACGACCGACGCCACGGCCGTCGCGGAGCCCAGATCGACCTGGAACCACTGCGGGAAGGCGCTGTCGACGCTCTCCCAGTAGGTGTTCGGGTCACCGTCGACGGCGTTCGCGGACACGTAGCCCTGCGCGTTGCCGCTGGCCGAGGTCGGCTTGCCGAGGGCCAGATTCCCCGATCCGCCGCCGGAGCTGAGCACCGGCTGCGTCGGCCGGGTGGCGGTCAGCGCGAGCTGTCCCTTCAGCATCCGGCCGCCGTCGGCGGTGAGCCGCAGGTAGTAGTCCGACGAGCACGCCGTCCCGTCCTCGTCCAGCGCCAGCAGGCCGGAGCCGGTCGGGGACATGGACTGGTTCTCGGCCGTCTTCGCGATCTGGTTGCCCTCGCCGTACTCGTCGAACATCGAGATGTAGATGCTCTGCGTCCCGGCGCGGGCCATGTTGTAGAACTGGCGCCACATGAAGTCGCCGTGGACCCGCTGCCGTCCCGACACGTCGCCGGGCAGGACGCACGGCTGGTAGTCGACGTTGTTGGCGGTGCAGTCGGCGAGGTCGGGGACGGTGAGGGTGGTGTAGGCGTTGTCCGAGTCGGCCGCGGTGCCGATCGCGCCGACCATCCACGGCGAGAGCATGTCGAAGGCGTGGTAGACGCCGATGTACCCCGGGCGCGAACCGCCGGTGCCGGTGCGCCATTCGCGGGGCACACCGCCCATCACGTAACAGCCCTGACTCTTGAACCAGGTGATCACGTCCAGGCAGGTCGGGGCGTCCCAGGGATGGTTGGCGTCGTTGAAGCCGAAGCCCCAGACGCCCACGACCGGCTTGCCGTTCTGGCGCGCGTACGCGGATGAGGCGGTCAGGGCGGACATCTTGGCGGTCCAGTCGGCCTTGATCTCCGTCTGCATCGAGGTCCAGCCGGTGACGTCGTACATGATGTAGAACTTGCGGCCGTAGGTCTCGGCGGAGGAGCGCACCTTGGTCGCCATCGCGTCCCGGGTCGGGCCCTCGGAGCTGTTCGGGTTGAAGCGCTGCAGAGCCGCCGTGTCGCAGCCGTTCTGCTGCATCCACAGGAAGTGGGTGTCGACGGTCTGCTGGTCGTAGGACGAGAACAGGGTCGCGGGCTGGCCGTTGCCGAGGTTCGCGTACGCGGTCTGGTACGTGTGCGTGTACTCGCGCATGTCCGGCCACGCCTTGATGACGTTGTTGGACGGCGACGGCGTCTGCGACCAGTTCTGGGACCAGTGCCACCACCCGTTGATCGGCGCTCCGTCCCCGGCGCAGGCGAACCATCCCTGGTAGCCGACGGTGATCTTGCCGACGACGTCGCCGGCGGGGCTCGCCGCGCGCGCCGCCGGGGCCGCGAGCAGCTCCGGCCCGGCGATCAGGGCCGCGGCCGAGCCGGCCGCGGCGGTGGTGAGGAATCTTCGGCGGGTGACCGTCATGGTGGTGGATCCTCCTGGCTGGCTTGACGCTCTTCCGACATGGAGGTGTAACTTTCGTACGGGCCATAGTTACAAAAGAGATGAGCTCTTGCAATAAGCTGACGATGCTCATATAAGAGCTCGTAGATGGTGCCGGGTGTAGGTTCGCTGGCATGTCTGCACCCCCGGTCCTGCGCGACGTCTTCCGGACCCTGATGGAACGGCGCGGCGACGCTGCCGCCTCGATCACCTTCGATGACGGTCCCGGCCCGGTGGCGCGGCTCGACGTCTTCATCTACCGGCCCGCCGATCCCGCCGGCCTCACCACGTTCGTGACGGTCGGGATGTCCACCGGGCCGATGCCGGCGGCCGACGGCACGGAGGGCGGCCGCGCCGAACTGTGGCTGTCGCGCGCCGGGCTGCTCGCCCCGGAGGACGAGCACCAGATCGCGATGCAGCTGGCGAACCTGGCCGTGTACCCGTGGAAGACCGGCCGGGCGGTGAGCTGGGCCCAGATCGTCGGGTTCGAGCAGGACTTCCCGACGTTCCCCGGGTGCCAGGCGGTGTTCCTGGCCGGGCCGCTGCTGGCGGACACCCCCGACTGGCTCGACACCTGCGAGGGCCGGGTGCGGGTGATAACGGTCGTGCCGATCACGCAGGAGGAGCGCGCCGCCGCCGCGACGGTCCCGCCGATGACGTTCGCCGACAGCCTGATCGAGTCCAGGAATGTGTTCACAGCGCCGTCCGCCGCGCATACCTGAGCGGCGTTCGGCCCGACGCACGACGACGGCCCCGGCTCGGTTCTCCGAGCCGGGGCCGTCGTGTTCGGCGGGGGCGGACTACTTGCCGAGAGCTGTGAATTACTTGCCGAGATCTGTGTACTACTACTTGCCGAGATCTATGTAGGTCTTGTCTCCCATGAGGTCGGACAGGAAGCTGAACTGCAGGCCCTTAGCGCCGGCCGGGACCTCGAAGGCGACCGGGCCGCGCATCGACTCCCCGGCCGAGATGTTCCCGTCCGGAGGGTTGCCGTCGGCGCCGACGACGATGGTCTCGGTGTAGGTCGCGTTGGTGGAGTCCTTCAGGCCCAGCTGCATCATGCTGGAGAAGGCCTGCGTGGAGCTGCCGCTGTTGGCCACCTCGACGTCGAGCAGGACGTAGGCCTTGCCGGCGTCGGGCTGGTCCATGTCGCTGGTGTACGGATAGGTGACCTTGTGGACGGTCACCGTGTACGAGCCCACCTTCACCTGCTGGCCGACCTTGAAGGTGCCGCTCGCGGCCGGCGCCGAGGACTTCGCGCCGCCGGCGGACGACTTGGCCGGCGCCGCCGCGGAGGTCATCGGGTCCTGACCCACCACCGACGCCTTCGTCGAGCTCTGGCAGGCCGAGGTCGCCAAGGCCAGCGCCGCGGTCAGGGCGATCACGCCGAGGCCGGTCCGAACCGGGCCGCGGGCCGGGGAGAAGTGTTCACGGCTCATCTGTGTACTCCTGAGTTCGAGGGCTTCGTTCGTGTCCTGAGAGAGCGAACCACATTGCTGTGAACACTGTCAACAGACAAGTTCTCATCCCTGATCGCTGGCGCTTGTGAACACATGCTGGGTAGGCTGCGGCCATGACGGAGCAGACCGAAGTCACCGCCGCCCAGATCGCCCGCCTCGCCGGCGTCGGCCGCGCCGCCGTGAGCAACTGGCGGCGGCGGCACTCCGGCTTCCCCGCCCCGGTCGGCGGCAGCGACACCAGCCCGACGTTCTCGCTGGCCGAGGTCGAGCGCTGGCTGCGGGCCGAGGGCAAGCTCGCGGAGATCCCCGCGGGCGAGCAGCTGTGGCGGGCCGTGGACGGCGCGGGCAGCGCGGGCGGCGGCGAGGCGGCGACGGCCGCGGCGCTCGCGGCGCTGGGCACGGCGCTGGCCTCCGGCGGCGAAGCCTCAGGCGGCTCCGATCTGCTGGATCAGGCCCTTGCGATCGCCGGAGACACCGGGCGCGGCGAGGTCTTCGAAGAGCTTCTCGGCCGCTACCTCGACGTCTACGCCCGAGATCGCGACACGGGTTCGGCGACGCCGGCGCTGGCGGCGTTGATGGCCGCGATCGCGATGCCCCGGGAGCGCGCGGACAAGGCCGTCGTCCACGATCCCTCCTGTGGCGCGGGAACGCTTCTGCTCGCCGCTGCCGCCGCCGGTGCCGGATCGCTCGTCGGCCAGACCGCCGACGACGTGCTCGCGCCGCTGGCCCAGGCCCGGCTCGCCGTCGCGGTGGCCGGCAGCGGCCGCACCGCCGATGCCCGGACTCACGATGCACGGACCCTCGATGCCCGGACCCTCGATGTCCGGACCGTCGATGCCCGGACCCTCGATGTCCGGGCCGGCGACGCGCTGCTCGCCGAGGCGCACCCGGCCCTCGAGGCCGACACGGTGCTCTGCCAACCGCCCTCCGCCCAACGGGACTGGGGCTACGACGAACTCGCCTACGACCCCCGCTGGGAGTACGGCATGCCGCCGCGCGCCGAGGCCGAACTGGCCTGGGTCCAGCACGCGGCGGCCCGGCTGCGGGCCGGCGGGACGGCCGCGATCCTGCTGCCGCCGGCGGTGGCCGCGCGGCGTCCGGGACGCCGGGTCCGCGCCGAGTTGCTGCGGCGCGGGGCTCTGCGGGCCGTCGTCGGACTGCCCGCGGGAAGCGCGGCCCCGTATGGGCTTTCGCTGCATCTCTGGGTACTGCGACGCCCCGGGCTCGCCGATCCGGCGCCGAGCCGCGTCCTGTTCATCGACCAGAGCGATGCCGACCGTTCCGGGCGCGCGGACCGAGTGCCTTCGGAGTCGGCCGCCGAGCGGATTCTGGCCGCGTGGCGCGCGTTCGACCGGGATCCCGAGGCCTTCCAGGGCGAATCAGGGCTCAGCGTCGCGCTGCCGATCATCGACTTGCTCGACGACGCGGTGGACCTGAGCCCCGGCCGGCACGTCCCGCGTCCCGACACCGGTCTTGGCTACGGCCGGCTACTGGAATACCGCACGACCACACAGGAGATCCTGGCGCGCCTGGCCGACGTGCTGCCGCCGCTGGGGACGGAAGCCGAGCCCGCGACCGTCTGGCCGTCGACCACCCTCGGCGATCTGGCCCGCGCCGGAGCACTGAGCATCGCCGGCGATGTCGAGGTCGCGGCCGGCGACATCCTGGTGCCGGTGCTGGGCGGCGCGCTCGGGCAGGCGCGGGTGGTCGCCGAGGGCGATCCGGCGATCGGGACCCTTCCGGGGCGCGGGGCGTCCGTGGTCCGCACGGATCCGGCGCGGCTGGACCCGTGGTTCGTCGCCGGGTACCTGCGCAGCGACACCGTCGCCCGGCAGGCGGTGAGCCACGCGTCCACCAGCAGCCGCATGGACCTGCGCAAGGCACCGCTGCCGCGGCTTCCGCTGGAGCGGCAGCGCGGATACGCCGAGGCGTTCCGGAGGATCGCAGAGTTCGGCGACGTCCTGCGGCAGGCCGCCGATGCCGGCGAACGGCTCGTCCAGGGCATCACCGACGCGCTCGCCGAGGGCACCGTGACGCCGTCGGGCGGCGAGGGGAAGTCCTGAGGCCGGCAGTGCTCACACCGCTGGTCCGGCGCTGGCAACCTCAGTAATCTGAGCGCACTATGAGCGCACCGCTGCCGCCGTCGGCTCCTTACCCTCCGCCCTCCGCGGGAGCGCGGGCTCGGAGGGTGACCGCCCGGGTCTTGTGGACGGCGATCCCGTTCTGGACAGTCGGGATCTGCGGGTGGGTGCCGGCGGTGCACATCGCGCGCCGGCGGCGGACCGCGAGGGCGTGGTGGTGGGTGGCGGCCTTCGTGGGCGCGATGGTCGCCGAGTTCGTGGTGGTGGAGCTGATCCCCAAGAACGCGAACACCTGGGAGAGCTTGATCGGCGACACCGTCGTCCTCGGCTACCTCATCACGGCGACGGTGCATGCCTGGAAGGGCTGCGGCCCCGGCCTCCCCGCGCTGCGACCGGCCGCGGAGCAGCCCTGGTACGGCCAGTCACCTCTGCCCGCGGCGACTCCGGTACCGCCGACACACCTGTATCCGGCGACCTTCGTGGCACCCGGGTTCGCGCCGACCGCCACGTCGGCTGCTCCGGTCGTCCCGCCGGTGACCGCGGCGGCCGCGCACGACATGGCCGCGGAGGTCCAGGCCGAACTCAGGGAGCTGCGAGGCCTCCTCGGCGGCGGGGACGCCCGGTGACGCGGGGCCGGGTGATCGCCGGCCGCTACCGCCTGGACGTCCCGCTCGGCCGGGGCGGCATGGGCGAGGTGTGGCGGGCCTACGACGAGCGCCTGGACCGGCACGTCGCGGTGAAGCTCATCGTGGCCGGCGCCGCGCACCACCCGGACCGGCCGATGCTGGCCAAGCGGTTCTCCCGCGAATGCCGGGCGCTGGCCCGGATCGACCACCCGGGCGTGGTGACCATCCACGACGCCGGGGTCGACGGGGATCCGGACGACGGCGAGCTGTACCTGGTGATGCAGCGCATCGACGGCATGAGCCTGGCCGACTTCGTCGCCGAGCACGACGGCGTGCCGTGGCCGCAGGCGGCGGCGCTGGGCGCGCAGATCGCGACGGTGCTGGCGGCGGTGCACGCGATCCCGGTGGTGCACCGGGATCTGAAGCCGGGCAACGTGATGCTGCGGCCCGACGGGACGGCCGTCCTGCTGGACCTGGGCATCGCGGCGGTGTTCGACCCGGATCTCAGCAAGCTGACCCGCACCGGCGAATCCCTCGGCAGCCCCGGCTACATGGCGCCGGAACAGGCGTCCTCCGGGATCGCCGGGCCGCCGAGCGACCTGTACGCGCTGGGCTGCGTGCTGCACGAGGTGCTGACCGGCCACCCGGTCTTCCACGCCCCGACGCCCTACGCGCTGTTCGCCAAGCACGCCACCGAACCGCCGACGCCGGTGCGCACGCTGCGGCCCGACGTCCCGCCGGCGTTGGAGGCGTTGATCCTGGAGCTGCTGGCCAAGCAGCCGCAGTCCCGGCCGGCCTCGGCGCACGAGGTGTACCACCGGTTGGTCGCGCTGCTGCCGAAAGCCCCGGCGGACAAGGCGGATCAGCCCTTCGACCCCTTCCGCCCGTTCCACTCCCCGATGGCGCCGCCGCCCGGCCCGTCCGCCCGCACACCGGGCCACACACCGGACCGCGCACTGCCGGCCGCCGACCGCGACGGCCCGGAGATCGGCCTCGCGACCTCCCTGGCCGAGGCCGAACGGCTGGTCGGCGAGGGCAGCTACGCCCCGGCCGTGCAGATCCTGGGATCGGCGCTGGCCTTCGCCCAACGCGAGCACGACCCGCACGGCCCGGTGGTGCGGACGCTGCGCAAGCAGTACGCCAGGATCCTGATGCTCGACGGCCAGTCCGCCGCCGCCCTGACCGAGTTCGACCGCCTGGCCCGCACCGCGGCCGCCGACCACGGGCCGGGCAGCGACGAGGCCCTGGGCTTGCGCTACCAGGCGGCGCAGTGCCGCGAGCAGACCGGCGACGTGACCGGCGCCCTGGCCGAGTACCAGGCGATCCTGCCGGCGTACGCGGCGCTCCCGGCCCACGACGCGCGCAAGTCGCTGGCGATGCGCGAGCGGATCGGGCGCCTGCTGGTCGCCACGGGGCAGCCGCAGCAGGCGTGGCCGGTGCTGGCGGAGGTGCTGCGAGATCGGGAGCGGGATCTGGGGATTCAGCATCCTGATAACGTGGCCTTGCGGGGAGTGTTGCAGCAGATCGGCGGGTGGGTGGGGTTGCGGTGACGTCGAGCCGTTAGCGCTGCTACATACGGCCCTTAGCAAATCTCGGTGCCGGTCGCGGTGCCGCTATGCAAGTCTGGCGCCTATGACGCGGATAACTTTTATCCCGTTCGTCGGGATCATAGGCATTTGCACCCTCGCTCTGGCAGGGTGTGGCGACTCAACGGGGACCACCAACGGCACCGGCTCCGGTGCGCCCTCAGCCCTCGGGGTCCCGCCGACCGCGAACGGGGCGCAGAGCAGCGGCGCGCAGGGCAATGAGACACAAGGCAATGAGACACAGAGCACATCGGCGGGCGCCGGTACAGGCGCGGGCAGCAGTGGCGGCACCAGCAACGCCCCCACGCTCGCGCTCGGCGGGTGGACGCTGTCCGCCCCGAACTCCGTCTTCGGCTTCGCGCAGATCCAGCCGCAGGCCTCGAACCTGACGAAGATCCGGTCCGAGCTCGCCGCCAGCAGCGCGCAGCTCGGCGTCGCCGGCCGCACCCCGGTCATCGCCGTCTACGACGACCCCACCCACGACGTCTACGTCATCTTCGCGGGCTACAACGGCTCCGGCTTCGACCCGGCCAAGCTCACCGCGAAGTTCGGCAAGATGCCGTCCACCAGTGACGACGGCGCGGGCGACCGCATGACCACGAACAACGTGCAGACCGACCCCGGCCCGCACGGCGGCACCGCCGGCTGCTCCTCGGTGCTGGACCAATCCGGGGCCCTGGCCGCCGAGTCGACGGCCTGCGAGTGGATGACGTCCACCACGATGGGCAGCGTCTCCTACTACCCCAAGGGCGACAACCAGAAGATGGTGTTCGGCACCGGTCCGGAGGTCATGGGCAAAGTCATGCGCGACCTGCGGAACCTGGTCGAGCACAACTCCTGACGTCCGTTCGGCCGCACGACGGGATATGTCACGGCGGCGTTCACGGGATACTCGCGCGACATCAACGCGCCCTTACACAAACCCACTTCCAGCAGGGGATTCACCGTCCCCGACGACAGTATTCGAACATTCTGTCCACTGACTCTCAGTAACCTGACAGGCCCCACGGCCCGGTTTCGGTCTCATGCGACCGAACCGGGCCGTCTTGTTGACGGCGGCGATGAACGCGACCATCTTGTTCGACGTGGACTCCCCGAACCTCAAGCCACGATCAAGCCCGCGGGTCGATCTTGGTGCCGTCGCGCCCTTGCCACGCGCGTAAGAGGTCTTCTAAGCTCCTGGGGTGAGATATTGATCCGACGAGAACAACGGCTTGCGAAACGTTCAAACCTCTTACCGCAATGAATACACCGCACGGGGATAGCGATGATGGGACCGCGAATCTTATTGCCGACAGGGCTGCGGTTCCGCCTCGGGGACGACATCCGACATCCACCATGAGCAGTGATTCATATCGGGAGAGGAACACATGCCGGCCGACGAGATGATTGAGTTTCTCCGTCAGTACGCCGACAGCCGTCTGGACTCCTGGCTCATGGACGAGCGCCGCTCGCTGCCACCGTCCCTGGTCCCCCAATTCGCCGCGGAGGGCTTGTTCGGACTGCGGGTGGACCGCGAGTACGGAGGCCAGGAGCTCTCCTACACGGACACCTTCCGGGTGATCCGGCAGGCCGCCGCGATCGATCCCAACATCGCCGTACTGCTGGGCGTCCACAACTCCCTCGGCATACCGCCCATCCGGGACTTCGCCGACGAGGAGACGAAGCAGCGGGTCCTGCCCGTCCTGGCGACCGGACGCGGGCTGACCACCGTCGCCACCAGCGAGCCCGGTATGGGCTCGAACGTGGTGCGCGGAATGACCGCGACCGCCGTCCGGCAGGCCGATCGGGGATTCATCCTCAACGGCGAGAAGTCGTGGATCAGCCTCGGTGCCGCGTCGAGCCACATCACCGTCCTGGCCAAGCTCCAGGAGCCCAACGGCCGGAAAAAGGGGATCACCGCTTTCCTCCTTCCGACCTCCACCCCGGGATTCCGGCCCCGCTCCGAGGCGATGACCATCGGTCTGCGAGCCATCCCCCAGGACCACATCGCCCTGGACAACGTGCGCTTACCCCGCTCGGCGCTGCTGGGGGCCGAAGGCGGCGGCGCCACGCTGGCCCAGAACTCGTTCCGGACCGGGCGCGCCTTCCTCGCCGCGTGCGGCACCGGCGCGATGCAGAGGTGCATCCAGCTCGCCGAACGGTTCGCCAGCCGCCGCGACGTGGCCACGGGTCTCCTTCTCGACAACGGCGTGACACAACAGATATTGGCGGAATGCGCCGCGGCCACCCGCACGGTGGAGACGCTCGTGTTCTCGCTGGCCGACCGTCTGGACCGCGGCGCGCCGGTGCCCGACGAATTCTTCTTCGCCTGCAAGATCATCGGGTGCGAGCTGGCGGGTCAGGTCGTCGACCAGTGCGTGCAGCTGATGGGTGCGCGCGGCTTCGTCGACACCGACATCGTCGGGAAGTACTTCCGGGACTTCCGGGTCCTGCGCATCTTCGAGGGCGCGACCGAGGCCATGGCGGTCTTCCTCGGGACCCGTGTCCTGCGGGATCTGGAGTCCTTCCACACCACGATGGTGAAGACCTTCGGCACCACCAAGATGGGCGGCGATCTCGACGCCGGCCTGCGCGATCTGGTGGAGCGGGCGGGAACCGGCCTCACACCGCAACAGAGCCACGTGCTCGCGCGCGCGGTGGGCGATGTGGCGTGCTGGGGTGTCACGGCCGCGGCGATCGCCGAGACGGCCGAGACCAACCGCACCGAGCTCGACGTCTACGCGGCGTACTGGGCCGCCCAGAAACTCGAACAACGTCTCGTCGCCGCGCGCGGCGAGGTTCAGCCCGCTTTGACATTGTCCCCGGACGCCCTGGCCATGCACATCGCCAAATATGTGGGCTCGATCGGCGACACGCAGCAAAGCCACGGTGGCGAACGGCGCACCCTCGACGCTTTCCTCCAGCGCCATGCCGAATAAAGCTTCCGTGCCGATCCCGGTACGGGCCGATTGCCACCCATCCATAAAGGAGACCCCCAATGGAGCCGTATCAGCATGTCCTCGACACCCTGCGAGGCATCATCGAAAGCTCCGTCGACGAATTGGCCGCCCGCGACATCGCCGCGGACAGCGACCTCTCGGGCGAACTCGGAATCGATTCCCTCGCGATGTTCGAGATCGCGGACAAGGCCCAGGACCGATGGGACATACAGATTTCCGATGACGACATCAGTCAATTCACCACCGTCGACAGCATGGTGACTTTCATCCAGGCCGCGGCCGCCAAGCAGGGAGTACCGGTGATGACGGAAGCGTGATGGGGACGGAGACCGCCGACCGCCGGAGGTTCGGCCGCGCGGTCTCCCCTTCACCGTTTCTGTTCGCGGATTTCTCTGGCAAGGAAGGGCCCATGGACAAGAGCTTCGTCATAGCCGGAATCGGATCGAGCGTGCCGGCCCGCGAGGTCACCAACGACATGCTCGCCGAGCGGCTGGACACGACGGACGACCAGATCCGCAGGCTCACCGGCATCCGGACCCGGCGCTGGGTCGAGCCCGGCGGGGCGACCTCGGACCTGGCGGTGGAGGCCGGCGCGCGCGCCGTCGAGTCCGCCGGGGGCGAGCCGCCGCAGGCGGTGGTGGTGGCCACGACCACGCCGGACCACCCGTGCCCGGCGACCGCTCCCCAGGTCGCCTCGCGTCTGGGCCTGCGGGGGACCCCGGCCTTCGACCTCGGCGCCGGCTGTTCGGGGTTCGTGTACGGTCTGGCGGCCGGCGCGGGATTGATCGCCGCCGGCGTCGCCGAACGCATCCTGGTGATCGGCGCGGACACGATCAGCACCCTGCTGGATCCGGGAGACCGTTCCACGGGCGTCATCTTCGGCGACGGCGCGGGCGCGGTCATGCTGCGCGCCGGCGAGGCGGATGAGCCGGGGGCGCTCAGGGCGCTGGATCTGGGCAGCGACGGCACCGCCGCCGAGCTGATCAACGTCCCCGCGGGCGGGTCCCGGCAGCGCTCCACCAAGTCGGCGCCGGCGACGACCGACACCTACCTGAAGATGGCGGGCCGGGAGGTCTTCCGGGAATCGGTCCTGCACATGGCCCAGTCCTGCGAAGCCGTGCTGCGCCAGACCGGATGGACCGTGGAAGACGTCGACTGGCTGGTGCCGCACCAGGCGAACCTGCGCATCATGACCGGGGTGGCGGACCGGTTGGGGATGGCCCGCGAGCGCGCCGTCGTCGACCTGGACCGGGTCGGCAACACCTCGGCGGCCTCGATCCCGCTCGCGCTGGCCCGGGCGGCGGCCGAGGGCACCGTGCAGGCGGGCCACAACCTGTTGCTGACCGCCTTCGGCAGCGGACTGACCTGGGGTTCGGCCACGCTCACCTGGCCCGACATCAAGCCGGTCTGACCGGTGTCGCGCGCTGCGTGGCCCGGACGAGTCCGGGCCACGCCCGGGGACGCTCGCCGGCGGCGGACCGGGCGACGCGTGGCCGGACCAGGCGGGACAGCACAGGGCAGCGCCAGACCGGGCACCGCGGGCTTGCTCGCGCGATGTTCAGGGCTCAGAGAGCGTCGGTGCACTCCCCGATCTCCGCGGCCAACTGGGCGGCCCGGCCCAGCACCGTCGGGCCGTCGCTGTCCCGCAGCCCCAGGGTCAGCACCGCCGCGTCGTGGCCGGGGACCCGGACCGGGACCGCGGCGAACACCACCGAGCCGGTGGCAGGCTCGTTCAACGGGATCGGCGCGGTGACCGCCGGCTCGCCGCCGCGGTCCAGGATCCCGATGATCTCCAGGATGCCGACCGGCGCCAAGTGCGGGAACGCCTCGGGAGCCGGCGTTCCGAGCAACTGCACGGTGCCGAAGAGCTGATCGTGCAACGTGTTCACGTACAGCACCCCCAGGCCCGGACGCTCGGCGATCATGGCTGTCCCGCCGACCGCCTCCAGCACCCCGATGATCTTCTTCCGGCCGCCGATCTCCGCCAGCACCTCGTCGCGGGCCGCCTTGAGCACCTGAAGACCCTGGTTCCCCCAGGAGGTGCCGTCGGCCTCGCTGCGCGGCGCGGGGTCGATCGCGCACACCGTGCCGATCACCGTCCCGTCGTCGTCGATCAACGGCACCCCGATGTAGCTGCGCACGCCGATCTCGTCCACGATCGGGTTGCCGCGGAAGCGGGAGAAGTCGAAGACGTCGTCCAGGGTCAGCGCGGCCTTGCGGCCCACGACGTGCACGCAGAAGCCGTAGTCCATGGTCGCGTACCGGCCCGGGTCGCCCAGGAACGCCGGTTCGCCACTGGCCGGCTCCCTGCCGTACACGCCCACCGCGTACTGGCCGTCCTCGCCGACCATGTTGACCATCGCCGCGCTGGCGCCGGTGGCCTCGGCGGCCCTGCGCGCGACCTGGTCGAACACCGAGTCCGCCGTCGCGGCCATCCCCAGCTCGCGCTGGCGGGCCACACGCGCGGCGGCGTCCGACGGCGCCGGCAGCCCCAGCCGCAGGGCCGGGGTATTGAAGTCGTCGCGCTCTGTCATATGTAGCTTCCTTCGTGCGCGGCCGGCTCGGGGGCGGCAGGCCGGACGGTCCGGTAGTCGATGCTCTGCAGGTGCTTCACCAGCGCGATCAGGACGTTCACGGCCGAGGTGCGCGAGCGCGCGTCGCACATCACCACCGGTACCTCGGCGCGCAGCTGGAGCGCCTCGCGGACCTCCATGGCGGTGTAGGCGAACGGCGCGCCCTCGAACTCGTTGACGGCGACCAGGAACGGGATCCCGGTGCGCTCGAAGTAGTCCACGGCCTCGAAGGAGTCCTCGATGCGGCGGGTGTCGACCAGCACGATGACGCCGAGCGCCCCGATGCACAGCTGGTCCCACATGAACCAGAACCGCTCCTGGCCGGGCATCCCGAACAGGAACAGCACGTACTCGTCGGCGATGCTGATCCGGCCGAAGTCCAGCGCCACCGTGGTGGTGGTCTTGCCGCCGGTCAGCGCGATGTCGTCGACGCCCACACTGGCCTCGGTGATGGTCGCCTCGGTCTTCAGCGGCGCGATCTCGGAGACCGCCCCGACCAGCGTGGTCTTGCCCACGCCGAAGCCGCCGGCTATCAGGAGCTTGAGACCGCCGGGGAGGTCAGAGCTTGTAGAGGGCATCCAGCACCTTCTCCAGAAGGTCTGTGCTCGGCCGGGCCCGTTCGAAGACGGGCACGGGCGCGCGGGTGTCGATGGCGCGCCAGCCGAGCAGGTCGGACAGCAGGATCTTGGTGACGGCCAGCGGGAGCCCGGACAGCGCCGAGACCTCGGCGACCGAGATCGGGCGGTCGCACAGGCTCAGGATGTCGTCGTGGTCCGGGCCCAGGTCGCCCACGGCCCGGCCGGTGGCCACCACATAGGTCACCAGGTGGAAGTCGGCGTTGGGCGCCGTCCGGCCGCCGGCCACCGCGTACGGCCGGATGAGGCGGCCGGCCGCGTGGTCGACGAAGGCATCGGGGTCGCCCCGGCTCACGACCGGGCCCGCGCCGCTGCCACCGCACCGTCCGTGGCTCCGCGCGGGGCCGTGCCCAGTTCCCGGACCACGGCGGTGACGCAACGCTGCATCTCGAACCCGATCTGCCGGGGGTCGGCCTCCCGGTCGGCCAGCACCCCGATGCAGGTGCCGGGGCCGGCCGCGCCGATACACAGGAACGCGCCGTCGAGCTCGACCACGACCTGGCGCACCCCGCCGGCCCGGACCGTCTTGCCGATGGCCGTGACGATCCCCCACATGCCGCTCTCGGCGGCGGCCAGGGTGTCGGCCTCGTCCTTGTTCAGACCGGTGGTGTAGGCGCGGACCAAACCGTCCGTCGACATCAGCAGCACGCTGCGGGCGGCCGGGATGCTCTGCAGCATCCGGTTGATCAGCCAGCTGAGGTTCTCTTCGGTCTGGTTGCTCACTGGTTCCACTCCTGACGGTTCGCGGTGGTGCGATCGTGCTGCGAAGGATCCGGTCCGGCCGCCGGGGGGTCGGCCGGTGCGGTGCCCGAGGACAGGCCTTGCCAGAAGTCCGACATCATCGTCGGGGACAGCGCACCGGTGCCGTGCCGGCTCTCCTGCGCCTCGTCCTGGATCAGGCGCGCGGAGATGTGGCCCTGCGGAATGCGGCGGCGAAGCTGCGGGCGGCCGTCGGGCAGCCGACCCGGGGCCGGTTCGGGGGTGTGCTCGCCGGGACGCGACCACGGCGGCACGGAGCCGCCGGTGCTCTGGTCGGCGGACGGCGACGCATAGGGCGCGACGGAACCGGTGGGGCCCGGCAGCGACGAGCCCTGCGACGGCGCGGGGGCGTCGGTCGTCATCGGCGGGGTGGTGGACGGCCACTGCGGTTCGGCCGGGCGCTGCGGGGCCGGGGGCGGGGCCGGGACCTGGCGGGCGTGGCTCGGCTGGGAGTAGCCCGACGAGTAGTCCGTCTGCTGGTAGCTCGACTGCTGGTAACTCGGCTGCGTGTAGTCCGGCTGGGCATAGCCGGGGGCCGACGGGGCCGGCGCGACCGGCCGGCTCGGCACCGGCGCCGTGGGCCGCAGCGCGGACGGCGGAGCCGGGCGGGAGACCTCCTGCGCCGCGGCCGCCGCGGCGGCGGGCGAGGAGGGCAGCGGGGGCACGTCCGTGGCCGTCCGGGACGGCAGCGGGGACGCGTGCGCCCCGGAGGACGAGGGCGCGGAAGCCGACGGGAGCGGCGGCACGTGCGCGGTGGCCGGCGACGACAGCGGGGGCGGCGTCGAGGCGGTCACCGGGGACAGCGAGGCGGCCGAGTTCGGGGCCGCGGGGGACATCGGGGCCACTGGAGCCACCGGGGACAGCGCCGCCGGGACGGTACCGGCCGGGCCGGCCATGGACAGCGGGCCCGGGGCCGCGGAGGCGGTGGCCGGCGGCAGGGTGTCCGGCAGCGGCAGCGAGGCCAGCGCGGGGCGGGCCGGCAGCTGCGTGTGGTCGACGCCGCGGCGCGGCTGGTGCCCCTTGTCGGCGGGCAGCTCCTCCGGCGCCAGCAGCGCGTCCGGGATCACCACCAGGGCCATGGTGCCGCCGGTGACGTTCGGCGCCAGCTCGACGGCGATCCCGTGGCGCTGGGCCATCTTCGCGACCACGGACAGGCCGATGCGGCCCTGCGAGAGCAGGTCCCTGACATTCGCGCCGGACGGGTCGCGCAGCAGCGTGTTCAGCCGCTGGAACTGCTCGGACTCCATGCCGATGCCGTGGTCGTTGATCTCGATCGCCAGGCCCGCGGACACCCGGTGCGCGCCGACGGTGACCTTGGTGGTCGGGTTGGAGTAGTTGGTGGCGTTCTCCACCAGCTCCGACAGGATGTGGATGACGTCGGAGACCGCGTGGCCGTGGATGCGGCCCGGGGCCCGCGGGATCACCTGCACGCGCGGGTAGTCCGGGGTCTCGGAGACCGCCGAGCGCTGGGCCACGGTGACCGGGACCGGGTGCGTCCACTGGCGCTGTGGGAGCGCCCCGACCAGGACCCCGATGTTCTCGCCGTAGCGGCGGACCTGGGTGGCCTGGTGGTCGATGCCGAACAGGGACTTCAGGAGCTTGGGGTCCTCGACCTCGTTCTCCAGCTCGTCGAGCCGGTTGATCTGCTGCAGCACCAGGGTGAGCAGCCGGCGCACCAGCTGCGCGAAGATGACCTGCAGGTCCACGCCCTCGTCGGAGATCGGCGCGGGGCCGGCCGCGGCCTTGGTCGCGGCGGCCAGCGTCGCGGCGGCCTCGGTGGCGTTGGCCACGACGTGCGCCGCCGCCGGGGGCGCCGGGGGTGCCGGCGGCATCTGCTGCGGCCGGGGCCCGGGGCCCTGCGGCGCCTGGGGCTGCGGCCGCGGCTGCGCCTGCTGCTGCGGCGGTGCCATCGGCGGCGCCTGCCGGAGACCGGATTCGCCGAAGGCGGGTATCCGCGTCTCCTCGGCGCGGCCCGGGCGGCCCGCGAAGGCCAGGGTGGCCACGACGACCGCGACTATCAGGCCGACCAGGACCCAGACGGCGGTCATCGTGCCGCCGCCTATGTGATAGCCGGCCGAGTGCGCGCCGTTCAGCACGATGAAGATCGCCGCGGCCGCCAGCACCGCCGAGCACACCGAGGGGGCCACGACCCAGGCGGTCGGCCGGCGGCCGGCGGGCCGGCGCTGCTCGGCGCCGTAGGCCGAGTGCCGGCCAGGCGCGCCGTGGCCGGGACGCGGCGCCTCCTGGACGCGGTCCGCCGCGGTCACCGGGCGTCACCGCCGGTGTGACTGCGACTGCGAGCTAGTACGGAAGCCATATGCCAACCCTACGTTCTGAGTCGATTACGAAGTGGATACCGGCTCGAATTCGAAGAACATATCAGAAACCTGACAAAGATGTGCCATGATCGGCCCTGAACCCATTACATCAGGAGTCGCCCGCGAGACGATATCTGAGGGCGTGGATAAGGGTTTCACGCCAGGCGCGCAGGTGCCGGCCGCGCAGGCGGACGGCCGCGTCCTAGGAGGTGAGTCAGGGCCCGACGACACCGTTTCGGCGGCGAGCCCGAAGAGCCGCCCGGGCGGCGTGCCGGCTAACGGCACACCACGCGACCCTCGCTCCGTACACAAGTTCCCACCCACACCCTGACCAACGCGCGAACCCGCGATCGGTTACGCGACCGCTTCAGCCTGGCGGGGTTCGGCCGGTTCGGACAGCTTCGGCACGTAAAGACTTCGGAAAACCCGCTACGGCGGCAGGAGACGTTTCGGGGGCCTTTATACGGACCCCGGTTTTCCCGACGGCGGGCCGATTGGTCTGGACCACGGCGAAAGACCGAGGTGGGGCGGCGGAGGTGATTGCCTCTCATCTTCGCCGCCCGCGAATTCAGGCCTTGATGAAGGCTTCCAGCCGCCGCCAGGCGTTCTCGGCACCTCGACACGTTCGGCCCCGGCCCGACCTACACCTTGTCTGTCCCGTCAAAGCCTTTTCAGTCCTACTGTGGGCCGATGAAAAAGCGGTCGTTGGTGGTCGGCGGGCTCAGGATGAACGTCGTCGAGGCCGGTACCGGGCCGGACGTCGTGCTGCTGCACGGGTTCCTAAACTACTCGTACTCCTGGCGGCACCAGGTGCGCGACCTCGCTGCGGCCGGATACCACGTGCTGGCGCCAGATCTGCGCGGATACGGGGAGACCGGCCGTCCCGAGGACGTCGGGCAGTACTCGGTGCTGCACCTCGTGGGGGACGTGGTCGGGCTGCTCGACGCGTTCCGGATCGAGCGGGCGACCGTGGTCGGGCACGACTGGGGCGCGATGCTCGCGTGGAACACGGCCCTGATGCGGCCGGACCGGGTGCGGGGCGTGGTCGGGATGAGCGTGCCGTACGTTCCGCGCGGCGACATCAGCCTTCTGACCCTCATGCGCGAGCGGTTCGGCGACCTCTATTACATGCAGTACTTCCAGGAGCAGGGTCCCGCCGAACGGGAACTGGCCCGCGACGTGGCGGCGACGTTCCGCGGCGTGCTGGGATCCGGGTCCGAGCCGTGGGACCCGGTGCTGCCGGAAGGCGGAGGATGGCTGGACTGCCTGCCGGACAAGGGGATTCCGGACTGGCTGGCCCCCGCCGACCTGGACGCGCACGTGGCCGCGTTCGAGCGGACCGGGTTCACCGGCGCGCTCAACTGGTACCGGAACCTGGAGCGGAACCATGAGCTGACCGCGGCCTGGCAGCGGGCGAAGATCCAGGTGCCCGCGCTGTTCCTCTACGGGACCCGCGACGCCTTCGCCGGCTACGCGTCGGCGTTGATCGACGACCTGCCGAACGTCGTGCCGCACCTGCGCAGCGTGGTGCGGCTGGACGCCGGACACTGGGTGCAGCAGGAACGGCCGGACGAGGTCACCGCGGCGTTGGTGGACTTCCTGGAACGCGATCGGCCCGATCCCCGGGTCCGGGATCTGACCTGCTGAATTGGTCCAGAGTCGGGCTGAATTATTCTAGAGTCGCACAGATGGGGAACCTCATCGACTACCGCTCACCGGGTCCGTTCACTGATTTGCGCACCGTCGATCCGGCCGCTTTGCCAGGCCCGGCAACGGATCCGGTCGGCTTGTGCCAGCCGGTCGCCCGGCTGGTCATCCAGCCGCACGACGCCGAGGCCGCGGGGATCGCCCCCGAAAGGCTTGCGGAGAACCAGATCCGGCCGGCGGCGGCCCTCGTCGAGCGGCTGATGGCGGCGCGCACCGCGCCGTTGAGCCAGGGCCGCGAGCCCGGGCAGCGGGTGGTCGGGACGTGCCGGCACTTCGCCGTGCTCGCCTGCGCGCTGCTGCGGAACGCCGGCTTCGCCGCGCGGGTGCGCTGCGGGTTCGCGACCTACTTCCAGCCCGGCCAGGCCCTCGACCACTGGGTGATCGAGTACCGCGCGCACGAGTCCGAGCGCTGGATCCGTCTGGACCCCGAGACCCTCGGCGGCACGGTGCTGCTGAACGCCGACGACCTGAAGCCCGCCGATTTCCTCACCGGCGCTGAGGCGTGGGCCGCGTACCGGCGCGGGGAGGTGGACGGCGCGGTCTTCGGCGTCCACGGGACCGAGAACTTCGGCCCGGCCGAGATCCGGGGCAACGCGGTGAAGGATCTCGCGGCCCTGAACAAGGTGGAGAGCCTACCCTGGGACGAGTGGGGCCGCATGACCGAGGCCTATGCCGGCCGCACCGGGGACGACTATGACGCGCTGCTCGACGAACTGGCCGCGGTCTGCGCGGGCGACGACACCGATGCCGTGGCCGCGTTGTACCGGAACCCGGTGTTCGAGGTGCCCGCGGAGTTGCTGCGCTGAGCCCGTTTCGCAACGTTCTGCCACTGCTGCGCAGCCTCCTGATCGCCGACACGCCAGTTCGACCGGCGCGCCGCGGAATCGCCCGCGCGGACCGATAGCCTTCCCTCTTCCACCGGTCCGCGCCAGGGCTCGCCCTTGGCGCCCGAACCCTCAGGAGCCGCGCAATGGCCCAGGTCAGGCTGCCGCGTCAGCGTTCGTCGGAAACCGTCAGCATGCTGGTCGGCGGATATGCCGGCCGGGTGACGGTGGTGCGGCCCGACGACCGGCCGCCGCAGGTGCTGCTGATGGCCGGCGGCCACGGGTCGACGGTCGCGGGGTTCGCCGACGCCATCGGGACCGCCATCAGCCTGGGGCTGGCCAACGGCGCCGGGTTCGACGACTACCGGGTGGCGCTGGAGCTGCTGGGGCTCAGCGCCGACCAGCTCGGCCGGGGGTGACGCGGGCCACTCACTCCGCTTAAAAGTGGTATCTCCGATGCGTGTTAACGTGAGCGCGCTGGACGAACCGCCCGTCGGCGGGGCGTCCGGCGCGCCCGCACCACGTGAGGAGTCAGCGTGCTTTCCGAGAAATCCACCGCGACCGTCCGCGCCACCCTGCCCGTCGTCGGGGCGGCGATCGGGGACATCACCGAGCGCTTCTACGCCCGGCTCTTCGAAGCCCATCCGGAGCTCCTGCGCGACCTGTTCAACCGCGGGAACCAGGCCGCGGGCACCCAGAAGCTCGCGCTGGCCGGCTCCATAGCGGCGTTCGCGACACACCTGGTGGAGCAGCCCGGCACCCGGCCGGACGCCATGCTCTCGCGGATCGCGCACAAGCACGCCTGCCTCGGCGTCAGCCCGGCGCAGTACAAGGTCGTGCACCAGCACTTGTTCGCGGCCATCGTCGAGGTGCTCGGCGACGCCGTCACCCCGGACGTCGCCGAGGCCTGGGACGAGGTCTACTGGCTGATGGCCAACGCGCTGATCGCGATCGAGGACCGGCTGTCCACCGAGCGCGGATACCTGGTCGGCGGCACGTGGCGGGACTGGGAGGTCGTGGGCCGGCGCGAGGAGACCGCCGACGTGGCCTCGTTCCTGCTGCGGCCGGCCGGCGGCGGGACCCCGCAGCCGTTCCAGGCCGGGCAGTACGTGTCGGTGCAGGTCGAACTGCCCGACGGGGCGCGCCAGATCCGGCAGTACAGCCTGACCTCCGCCCCGGACGCCGAGGTGCGCCAGATCAGCGTCAAGCGCGAGCGCGGGACGCATGGCGAGCCGGCCGGGGAGGTGTCGAACCACCTGCACGACACCGTGCGGGTGGGACAGGTACTGCGGGTCTCGGCGCCGTTCGGAGACCTGGTGCTGGACGCCGCCACGGCCGGGGCGCCGGAGCGGCCGCTCCTGCTGGCCTCGGCGGGCATCGGCGTGACGCCGATGGTCTCGATCCTGGCCGAGCTGGCGGGCCGGGGGCACGCCGCGCCGGTGGTGGTCGTGCACGCCGACCGGAGCCCGCAGGCGCATCCGCTGCGCTCCGACCAGGACATACTCGCCGCCAAGCTGGCCGGCGGCCGGACGTACTACTGGTACGAGCACGACGCCGGCGAGGCGGGCCGCACAGGCCTGGCCGACCTGACGGACGTGGAGATCCCGGCCGGGACCGCGGCGTTCCTGTGCGGGCCGCTGCCGTTCATGCGCGCGGTGCGCGAGCAGCTGCTCGCCAAGGGTGTGCCCGCCGCCGACATCCACTACGAGGTCTTCGGTCCCGACCTGTGGCTGGCCGCCTGAGCCGGCCGGCCTGAGCTGACCGGCCTGAGCTGACCGGCCTCCGGATCAGGACGTCACCGCCGCATCGCGATCGACAGCAGCAGCGGGCCGGTCGGCGCGGCGGTCACGTCCTCGACCGTGAGCTGGTCGAGCGAGGCGTAGAAGGCCTCCTGGGCGGCCCGCAGCGCGCCGCGCAACCGGCAGGCGGCGTTGAGCGGACACGGTTCCCCGTCGTCGACACAGGCGGCGAGGTCGCCGGAGCCCTCGAAGGTGCGCACCACCGCCCCGACCGAGGCGGCGCGGCCGGCCGCGGTGAGCACCAGTCCGCCGCCGCGGCCCCGGCGTGCCTGCACCAGGCCCAGGTGCTGCAGCTTCCCGACCACCTTGGCCATGTGCGTGGTGGCGGCGCCCATCGCCTCGGCGACGTCGCGCGTCGTCGGCAGCTCGTCCGGAGCGGTGTCCGGCGGGACCACGGCGAGCCGCATCAACAGGCGCAGGGCCAGGTCCGTGGACTTCATCAGGCGCATGGGGCGAGCTTACGTCGCGGCCCCGCAAATTCGGTATTCGCGATACGACTTTGAGGTAAGCCTCCGCTCCTCCACCCGAGGTCCGCCATCCCCGCACCCACCCGCGTTCCACCCGCCTTCCACCTCCGGATGGAAGCGACTCCAACCGGACGCTTGCGAATCTCGAGATGTCAGCGAGAACGAGCAAGGCCTAAGAGGGGAAGAGATCGTGGACGCCAGCGTGTGGATCGTGAACATAGCGGTTCTGGCCTCGGTGCTCGGCACCGACCTGGGACGGCGCAAGGTCGGCACCATGCGCCTGCTGCGGCCGGCGATCGTCGCCGCGGTGATCGTGCCGCTGTACCTGAAGCACCCGGCCACCTCGGGGAGCGGGCTGGTGCTGGAACTGGCCCTGGCGGCCCTCGGGCTGCTGCTGGGGCTCGGCGCCGCGGCGCTGCTGAAGGTGCGGCGGGACCCGGCCGGCGGCGTGATCTACACCCACGCCGGGGCGGCCTACGCGGCACTGTGGACCGCCGTCATCGGCGCGCGGCTGCTGTTCGTGTACGGCAGCAACCACTGGTTCACCGCGCAGCTCGGGCGGTGGATGTACCAGCACCAGATCAGCGTGGACGCGCTGACCGACGCCCTGGTCGTGATGGCCATCGCGATGCTGCTGGGACGGACCGGGACGCTGGCCGCCAAGCGGCGGACCGCGGCGGCCGGGCACGTCGCGACCGGCACCCCGGCCCGTGGCACGCAGTCGGTGCGCTAATCCCGCGGTGGGCACCCGACCCGCGACCAGAACAGCGCCTGACAACAGAACAGCACCTCAGCCGAGGCCGCCGGGCATCTCCGCCCGGCGGCCTCGGCGTGCACGGCCGGGAGCTCAGTCCATCTCGGGCTCCCGCCGGACCCGCCAGGCATAGACGCCGAGGGCGCCGACGACCAGCGGCACCCCGAGGATCAGGACGATCGCCTCGATGCCCCGGCGGGTGTCGTCGTCCGTCTTCAGCAGCAGCTGGCGGGACAGGCCGCAGACCGGGACGCCGCCCGGGCCGCTCTGCGCGCAGGCCGACAGCGAGTACCAGGCCATGCTGTCGGGGCCGGAGCCCGAGCCGGCGCCGTCGATCACGTCGCTCGGCCCGGTCAGCGGCTCCGCCGCCTCGGCCAGGTCCTGGACCGTCCCGGCGACGACCTCGGCCTGGATGTCGACCGGCCGGCCGGGGACCAGGTCCGCCGTCCAGGTGGGCATCGAGGCCGATCCGGCGGCGGGGTCGGCGGCCGGGCTGGCCCGCAGGACGTGGAAGCCGGGCGGGAGCATCGCCGTGACGGAGACGTGCCGGTAGGGGACGTCCGCGGCGTCGCGCAGCTCGATCGTGTAGTCGATCGCCGCGTGCTCGTCGGCGGGGGTGCTGCCGCCCAGGACGTCGACGGTCACGCCGGCCGGCGGGGCGGCGGCGGGCGGCGCGGGGGTGGTGTCCGCCGCGGCCGTGGCGGCCGCGGGGCCCAGGAGCGTCATCGCCGCGGCCGCACCCACCCGGAGCAGCCTCGGCCCGCGTATGCCGCTCACCGGAGCGGCACGGCCTGTCGGAACCGGCGTTCGAGCACGTGGGCGCGTGGATCGCGGGGCAGGACCGGGGAAGACAGCACACGCATGTGCGATACCGTCCTTTCGTTTCGCTCTGGCGTGCGGACCGCCGGGCGACGGCCACCCGTCCGAGCCTGCAAGCCCCGGGGCCGTCCCGCATCCGCTGCGAGGCCGCGCGAGGGAACGGGATACCGCTGACGTGTTCGCCTTTGTAGACTCGAAAGCTGTCATAACACTTCAGAGCGCGGGGGAACTGCACCATGTCGACGGCCGCCGAGACCGCGAACAGCAAGCCCATCAACTACCGCCTGAACCTGGGCGAGGGATGGACCAGGATCCGCCTGGACGAGCACGCCGAAGCGGACGTCAACGCCTTCCTGGACACGGTCTTCGCCGCGGTGCCGGCCGACGCCGCCGAGGCCGGCCGCGGCCTGATCGCCGGCCGGCTGGGCTCGCAGATCATCGCCGGCCGCGCCAAGGGCGGGATCGACTTCTACATCCCGACGCCCGGCGGCGGACCGGCCCCGGCGCTGACCGTGATGGCCTCCGAGGTGAAGATCCCGAGCGCGGCGGTGCCCGAGCCGGCCGACGTGGTGGCCCGCGTCGCCGCCTCGAACCCGACCGCGCGCACCGGCGTGATCGCCGGGATGCCGGCGGTGCGCATCGACCGCAGCGCCGGAGCCGGCCCGGACGCCGGGTCCGCCGACGAGGACGAGGACGAGGGCGACGGCCCGCAGCCGCCGCGGCCGCGCCACATCGAGTACGTGGTGCCGGTGGCCGGGGACCCCGATCACCGCTGGCTGTCGATCGCGCTGACCGGGCAGGCCGGGCCCGGGGCGGACGAGGCGAAGGTGGACGCCGCGATCTCGCGGTTCGACCAGGCGGTGGCCGAGCTGGCCTGGACCGACGGCGAGAGCAAGGATGAGAGCGGGGGTTCGGGGCCGACTGCCTGAGGGCCGTTGAGCTGGCCGCCTCACCGCCTCAGTACACGGCCTCCGGCGGATCGTAGAGCCGCACGCCGTCCGTGAGCAGCCCCGCGCGCTTCACCGTGCGCAGCACCTGCACCACCTCCAGCTGCCCGATCCCCTTGATCGCCCCGACCCGGCCGGTCAGATATTCGTACAGATCCTCGATCTCCCGGCAGACCACCACCGCCGCCAGGTTCGTGGGCCCGGTGGTCGCCGCGGCGAAGGGGACCTCGGGGTGGGAGCCGACCGCGCGGCCGGCCGCGTCCAGGTCGGCGGGGGCGACGGCGGCCGTGAGCATGGCCTCGACGTGGAAGCCCAGGTGGATCGGCAGGACCTCGACGTCGAAGTAGAGCACGCCGCTGTCGGTCAGGTGCTCGACGCGGCGGCGGACCGTCGACTCGGACTTGCCGACCGCGGCGGCCAGTTCCGGGTACGGGGCACGGCCGTCGCGGGCCAAGACGGCGAGCAGGGCGTGGTCGGCGTCGTCGAGCTCGAACTCGCCGGTCGCCGCGGGGAAGTCGCGGTGCAGCGCCGCCGCCTGGTCCGCACCGAGGCCCGCGGCCAGGCCCGGCCAGCCGCCCGGGCCGCCGACGAAGACGTGCATGATCGTCTTCACCGACACCCCGGTGACCTGCCGGGTGCGGGGCAGCTTGTCGAGCAGCAGCAGGTCGCGCTCACGCCGGGACCGGGAGCGGGTCATGCAGGACACCTCGGTGCCGCTGGCGTTGATCGTCACCCAGCCGATGTCGCGGCGGCGGGCCAGGGCGTCGGCGATCGCGCCGGCCGCTCCGGGCACGCACTGGACCCGCACGTTCGACTGGTACAGGCCGACCCGGCTGCCCAGCGGCAGGCCGATCACCCGCAGCAGACCCTCGCCGCGCAGCCGGCGGTAGCGGCGGGTCACGGTCTGGTCGGAGACGCCGAGCACCTCGGCCAGCCGGCTGAACGAGGCCCGGCCGTCGATCATCAGGGCCTGCGCCAGCTGGCGGTCGAGCAGGTCGAACTCGGCGACCGGCCGGTCGGGGGAGTCGGCCGCCGCACCGCGCTGGGTCGTCATGGGAATCCATCATGACAGCCGGATCAGTCATGGAATACCGCCGGGATCCGACCGCTGACACCTTTGATACCGCCACCTGCTGGGACCGTCGAGGCGACCAACCGACCCCTTCGCGTCCTCGAGGAGGACCCCATGCGCAAGTGGCTGCCGCTCGTCGCGGTCTGCCTGGGGACGTTCATGCTCTTGGTGGACGTCACCATCGTCACCGTCGCCCTGCCCGACATGGCCCGGAGCCTGGACACCACGTTCGCCGACCTGCAGTGGGTCATGGACGTCTACGCCCTGGTCCTGGCCGCGCTCCTGCTGGCCGCCGGCTCACTCGGCGACCGCGCCGGACACCGCCGGCTCTACGTCGCCGGCCTCGTGGTCTTCGCCGGCGCCTCGCTGGCCTGCGGCCTGGCCGCCAGCCCCGGCGTGCTCATCGCCTTCCGCGCCGTGCAGGGCGTCGGCGGCGCGGCGATGCTGGCCACCACCGTGGCGCTGATCAGCCATCTGTACTCCGGGCGCGACCTGGGCACGGCCTTCGGCGTCTGGGGCGCGGTCAGCGGCGCCGCGGCCGCGACCGGGCCGATCCTGGGCGGGCTGCTCACCCAGCACCTGGACTGGCGCTGGATCTTCTTCGTCAACCTGCCGATCAGCGTGGCGGCGGTCGCGATGACCCTGCGCTACGTGGGCGAGTCCCGTGCCAAGCACCGGCCGGGCCTGGACCTGCCGGGCCTGCTGACCTTCACCGCCGCGGCCGGACTGGCGACGTACGCGCTGATCAAGGGCAACGACTACGGCTGGGGCTCGACGCGCACGGTCGGAGTGTTCGCCGGGGCGGCGGTGGCGCTGGCCGCCTTCGTCGTCGCCGAGCTCCGGCAGGTCGCCGATGCTGGACCTGGGCCTGTTCCGGCGCGGGACGTTCACCGGCGTGATGATCGGCGCGCTGCTGCTGTCGGGCGCGGCCTTCTCCTACTTCGCCTACGAGTCCCTGTGGCTGCAGTCGGCGCTGGGCATGGGCCCGGTGACGGCCGGGCTGTGCTTCGTGCCGATGAGCGGCGCCGCGTTCGTCACCGCGGGACTGGGCGGGCGGCTGCTGGAGGACCGGGTCCCGCCGGGGGCGATGATCGGCGGCGGGCTGCTGCTGATCGCCGCCGGCTCGGCGCTGCAGATGCTGGTCGGCGCCGGCTCCAGCTGGACGGTGCTGGTCCCCGGGCTCCTGGTCAGCGGGGTCGGCGTCGGGCTGGCCACGCCGACGCTGGTGTCGACGGCGGTCGCCGCGGTCGGGTATCAGCGTGCGGGGATGGCCAGCGGCGCGGTGAACACGGCCCGGCAGCTGGGGAACGCGCTGGGCATCGCCGTGCTCGGGGTGGTCTTCCACGCCGGGCTGTCCTCCTCGGTGCACGGCGCGGGCGTCCCGCGGCCGGCGGCGGTGACCGACGCGCTGGCGGCCGGGCAGGCCCAGGGCGTGTTGGCGGCGGGAACGCCGGCTCAGCGGCCCGTGCTGGTGCACGTGGTGCACGCGGCGTTCGCCTCCGGGCTGCGGTCGGCGTTCCTGGCCGCCGCCGTGATGGGAGCGGTCGGCGGGCTGGCGGTGCTGGCGCTGGTGCGGCGGCCGGGCGGCGGTCACGGACCGGCGGAGCAGCCGAGGGCCGAGCAGGCGGCGGTTCCCGTCGAGGCGTGAGAACGACCGACACGCACGGTATCAAAATCCGCGGATTCGCCCTCTGCCATGGCTAATGTCCTACCCGGTCTTCCGGGTAGGACGAGCAGAGGGCGAGTCTCCATGGTTGGGCGGTTCAGGCACGTCACGGCCACGTTGGCGGCCGCGGCGCTGATGGCGGCGCCGAACGCGGTGTCGGCGGCGACCACGGCCGCGACGTCCGTGGATGGTCCTACTACTGCGCGGATCGGGTTGGCCGGCGCTGACCCGGACGGGTTGCGGCAGTTCGCGGAAGCCGTGGCGGACCCGCACAGCGCGCGGTACCGGCGCTTCCTGACGCCGGCGCAGGCAGCGGAACAGTTCGGGCCGACAGCGGCGCAGCTGAAGCGGGTGCACCAGTGGCTCACCGCGGGCGGGCTCACGGTCACCGGTGAGAACAGCCACTGGATCGACGTGGCCGGGACCTCGGAGAAGATCCGGAAAGCCTTCGCACCCCTGCCGCAGCCGCGGATGCGCCAGGGCGGTGGCTACGCGGCCCAGGCCGCCGCGGCGGTGCCGGCCGCGCTGGCCGGGGCGGTGTCGAGTGTCGCGGGGCTGGTGCCCGAGCGGCACGGGATGCGGCAGTTCTCGTATCGGGTCACCGCGGGTCCGCGCGGCAGGACGCTGACAGGCCAAGGGGTCAATCCCGGCGGGCCGATGCAGCCGGCTGGCCCCGGGACGCCCGCCGCAAACAGTCCTGTGGCACCAAGCAGTCCGGTGGCACCGTCGGGCCCCGCGGCAGGCGTGAACCCCGGCGGGCCCATGCAGCCGGCCGGACCCGGAATGCCCGCAGCCAACGGTCCGGTCGCGCCATCGGGTCCCCCGACCGGCGTGAACACCGGCGGGCCCATGCAGCCGGCCGGACCCGGGACGCCCGCCGTCAACGGCCCCGTGGCACCAGGCGGCCCCACCGGCGTGAATCCCGGCGGCCCCATGCAGCCGAGCGGCCCGAGCGGCTCCAGCGGCCCGCGCGGACCGGTCATCGTCGGCGGCCCGATCCAGCGCAGCCTGCCGACCGAGCAGCGCGATCCGACCCCGCCGGCCACCACGTCCACCGCCTGCTCCACCGGCTGGGGCGGCTCCCCCGCCACCGGCATGCCGCCCGGCTACAACAAGCCCGATCCCCTCGTCGCCTGCGGGTACAGCCCGAAGCGGTTGCGGGCCGCGTACGGGGTCACCGCCTCCGGCTTCACCGGCAAGGGCGCGATCATCGGGATCGTCGACGCGTACGGCTCGCCGACCATGCGCGCCGACGCCGACAAGTTCGCGGAGTCGGTCGGGGACAGGGCGTTCGGGGCCGGTCAGTACATGGAGTCCGTGGACCGCGGGGCGTGGAAGCACCTCGGGGACGGCGTGTGTGAGACCCCGGCGGCGTGGGCCGGGGAGGAGGCGCTGGACGTCGAGATGGCGCACGGGCTGGCGCCGAGCGCGGTCGTGCACTACTTCGGCGCCGCCTCGTGTCAGGACCCGGACATCGCCGCGACGCTGGCGGCGATCGTCGACAAGCATTCGGCGGACCTGGTCACCGGGTCGTTCGGGGAGATCATGCACTCCGCCGACGGGGACGTCGATCCGGCGCTGGTCACCCAGGAGAACCAGATCTTCACCACCGGGGCGGCCGAGGGCATCGGGTTCGTGTTCGCCACCGGCGACTGCGGGGACCAGGCCGCGCGGCTGGACGGGCCGGGATGCGACCGGGGGTCGGCGCGGCCGCAGGTGGAGTGGCCGGCGGCCTCGCCGTGGGTGACGGCGGTCGGCGGCACCGCGCTGGCCCTGGCGGCGGACGGGACCCGGCGCTGGGAGGCGCCGATGGGCGACCTGCGCTCGGACCTGTCCGGCGACGGTGCCAAGTGGGCCCCGTTCCCCGGGCGGTTCTTCTTCGGCGGGGGCGGCGGCACCAGCGGCGACTTCGACCAGCCGGCGTACCAGAAGGGCGTGGTGCCGGCGGATCTGGCGCACTCCGTGGCCGGCGGCAAGGCGAGCACCACCGCGAAGCGCACGGTGCCCGACGTCGCGATGGACGGCGACCTGCTGACCGCCGTGCTCACCGGCCACACCGACCCGACGCTCGGCGGCTACGGCCGGGACGTGGTCGCCGGCACCTCGGCCGCCGCCCCGATGTTCGCCGCGGTCCAGGCCGACGCCATGCAGGCCTCCGGCGGCGCGCTGGGCTTCGCCAACCCGGCGCTGTACAAGCGGGCCGGCACCAGGCAGTTCACCGACATCGTCGCGAACCCGAAGGGCGCGCCGAACCCGATCTCGGCCGTCGTGGACCACGGGATGTTCGGCGACGCGCACGAGGCGCGCCTGTTCCGGCTCGGAGCGGACCACGGCCTGAGCGCCCGCAAGGGATACGACACCGCGACCGGGCTCGGCTCGCCGACGGCGGCGTACATCGACTCGTTCAAGCCGAAGCGGGGCAAGGGCGGCGGGAAGAAGAAGGCATGAGGGCCGCCGTTCGCCCGATGGGGTCAAGGGCCGTGACCGGGCGGCGGCGAGGGCGGTTGGGCGCCTTGAGCTGATCGGAAGGAACCCTCATGCGCAAGATCGCAAGCTTGGCCGCGCTGACCCTGTGCGTCGTCGCCGGCGGAGCCTCGGCCGCGAGTGCCGACGTCAGCATCGGCCCCCTCCCCCTCGGCCCGGACGCCACCACCGCGCCGCCGGCCCCCGGGACGCTGACCTTCGCGAAGACCTGGTGCGGCGCGCCGTGGCTGTGGTCGCAGCAGCAGCCCGGGGCGGACTGCACCGCGCAGCACGACGGCGGCGCGCCGGCGCAGTAGGCAGGGCAGTGAGCAGGAGCTGAGCCAGCACTGAGCACCAAGGACCGAGGATGAGGTCGCCGACGCCGAAACGCGTCGGCGGCCCGTGTTCCGGGGCGCCGCCCTCACCGCGGCAGCCAGGCCTCCGGCGACTCCGCCATCCGGCGCACATGCGCCGGCAGCTTCCCGCTGAGCACGTGCGCGAGGCTGGTCTCGTCGAGCACCTTGCGCAGCGCCGCACGCGCCGCGACCCACACGTCCGACAGGTGCTCGGCGGCGTTGCTGTATTCGGTCTCGTGCGGGCGCAGCCCCCGGACCTCGGCCAGCGGCCCGTCGACGGCGCGGATCACCTGGCCGATGGAGATGGCCGAGGCCGGGCGGGCCAGGCTGTAGCCGCCCTCGGCGCCGCGGTGGCTGCGGATCAGGTCGGCGCGGCGCAGCTCGACCAGGATGGATTCGACGAACTTGCGCGGCAGGCCCTGGTGGTCGATCAGGACCGTGGACTTCACCAGGTCCGGACCGTGGGCCGCGAGCTCGAGCATCACCCGGACCGCGTAGTCGGCTTTTGCTGAGATCTGCACGCTGCCGATGCTAACAGCCGATAAACCCATCGGTTCCATGGGAATTGACGGACCGGGGCCGCTCGCGGCCGGGCACCGCGGTCCGGTCAGGAGCGGGCCTCGCGCCGCTTCTCGCCGGCGGCCACGGCCAGCTCCAGCCGGTTGCCGACCGGCGGCACCGGGCAGATGAAGTGGTCGCTGAAGGCGCACGGCGGCAGCTGCGCGCGGTTGAAATCCAGGACCGTGGTGCTGGTTCCCGGCTGCGGGGCCGGGACCGCGAGCTGGCGGAAGCCGAAGGTGTCGGGCCCGTTGGTGGCGTCGCCGAACGTCACGTCGAAGCCCCCGTCGGCGGTCGCCGTCGCGGCGAGTCGGTACTGGTTGTCCTCGTGCTCGAAGACGAGGTCGCCGTCCAGGGCCAGCCCGCGCTGCCTGCCGTCGGCGTTCAGCACCCGCTCGATATGGCCGTGGACGTAGGGCTCATACCGCGCCGCGAAGATCAGCGCGGGATCGAAGGAGAAACGCTCGATCCGCGCGAAGCCGGTGCGGTTCTCGGACTCGGGGTCGTAGACCCGCACCGCGAGTACGCCCTCGCGGATGATCGGCACCAGCTTGCGGCCATGGTGGAACAGCACCGTCGGATCCGGAGCGAGGTCGGGGTTCAGCAGCCGGACGCCGTCGACCGGGACGCCCTCGACGAGCAGCTCCTCGGCGGGCTCGGCGGTGAGCCGCACCCGGTCGCCGTCGGCGGCCCACAGGCCCGGCAGCCCCTCGATCGGGGCCGCCGGGCCCTCGTCCAGCCAGTGCGTCGCGACCAGGGCCAGCACGCCGTGTTCGGCGGAGACGGACGCGTCGCGTTTGTCGGCCCACTGAATCCATTCCGCCGCTGCGGCGGCGAACGTCGTGGTCGGCTCCGTCTCGGTCATGCTGGACTCCCTAGCTTCCCTATGGGCATTGCCTTGGTGAGGCAACATCCGGGAAAGCTACAGGTATTCCGTCGGCGGACCACTGCCTGCCCACCGTCCGGCCGCGGCGCGTCTCATCAGCCGTGCGTCACGCAGGCGTTCGCCTTGTTGGACCACAGGCCCTGCACGTCGAACTTGCCCGTCGTCAGCGTCTCGTAGGCGTCCAGGTTCACACACTCGTCGCCGATCTCGCCGTTGGCGGTGTTGTTCCAGCCGTCGGTCGGCCAGAAGTCGGTGACGGTCTCGGCGTACTCGTGGGTCTCGGTGGACTCGATGCCGGAGAGCAGGCGGCCGTCGGTGAGCGTGGTGCACGCGCCCGCGCCCATGTCCGGCACGTAAGGCATGTTCGTGTACGCGAGCTTGCCGTAGCTGGTGCTGGTGAAGTCGTGCCAGGCGCAGAAGCCGCTGTTCGGGAAGCCGTCGGGGTGGGTGCCGGTGGCGGACAGGACGACGTACTGCGCGTTGAGGTTCGGCGTCTGGGTCTTGTTGCCGAAGTGCCCGGCGGCCTTGCTGGCCTCGGAGGCGATCTGGGCCTGCGTGGCGTTCGCCGGGGCGGCCGCGGCGTTGTCGAACCAGACCCCGCCGAGGATCGAGGAACCGGGGTGCTTGACGAACGTCGCCGTGGACGGGCACGTCGTGGTGCCGACCTTGGCGTTCTCGCAGTACTGCGTGAGGATCGTGCCCCACGTGTCGTCGGCGCCGTACAGGCCCTTGAACATGTTCTGCATGTCAGGGGCGACGCCCGCCGGGTCCTTGGACCACTGGGACCCCCAGAAAACGAGGTACACCTTGGGGGTCGGCGACACGACGCCGGACTTGCCGTTGGTCTGCAACGAGAGCGTCTCGCCGCTGGCGGCCGGGACGGCGGCCCGGGTCGCGCCCTTGGCGATGGGCTTGGCGCCGAAGTGGCTCGCACCGGCCGCCGAGGACGTCGATATCGACATCATCGACATCGTGAAGGCGGTGGCGGCGGCAGCGGTGAGCGCGGCCATACGGATCGTGCGCATGGGTCTCCTTCGTGGGGTGGCAGCGGGCCGATCGGGCCCCACGAAGGAATGTGCTGGAATATCAGAGTTCTGTAAATATTCGCTTGAGTAAAGCTCAAGTCAACGGAAAAAGCCCGCCGTCCAAGGGGATTCCTCGGACGCCGGGCTCCGTGTCGCTACAGGGAGAAGAGCGTCAGCGCTTCTCGACACCGCCGACCGCATGCGCGATCTGGTCCATGACCACCTGCTTGATGGCCACCGGACCGCCGAACAGCGCGACCGCGGACAGCTGGCTGCGCATCCCGCTCAGCAGGCCGGTGTCCGCCGGGGCCAGGACCGTCGGCGCCGTCAGCAGCAGCGGCTCGTTGGCGTTGGCCATGTACGCGCCGCCGGTGAGGGCGTCCGCGAAGGACATGCCGGTCGCGATGCCGAACTGGGTCACCGGCATGTCGGCGGCGAACCGCGCGGCCACCGCCGCGGCGGTCCCGTACCGGTCCTGGCCCATCAGCGCGTGCGACTGGCCGCCCAGGTACTTGGTCGCCGTGACCGCCGCACCGCCCACCGCGTTGAGGTGGAAGGCCGGGTCCGGGGCCCCGTTCTTGCGCTGGGCGCCGGCGATGTAGGCCTTGGTGCCCGGGTCCAGCGTGTTGCCGTTGGACAGCAGAATCGCGTTGCCCTCGTCGGCGGCCAGCGGGCCGGCGGCCAGGGCGTCGGCGAAGTCCAGGCCGGTGGCGACCACGACCTGGTGCGGGGAGCCCATGCCCTGCTGCGCGATCTGCAGCGAGGTCTGGAAGCGGTCCGAGCCGCCGAAGCGCACGACGTTGTAGCCCATGCCCTGCAGCTGCTGCTGCACCTTCGGCGAGACCGCCTGGTTGCCGCCGAGGATGTAGACCGTCTTGCCCCTGGGCAGGACCCGCCGGATCTCGTTGGCGGTCAACGGGTTCAGCGACGTCGGCTCGGTCAGCAGCAGCGGACCGCGGTCCCGCTTGGCCAGCGGCGTGCCGGCCAGCGCGTCCGGGAAGTTGTCGCCGCGCGCCAGCACCACGGAGTCGGCGATCGCCCGGGGCGTGTTGTCGCCGCCGGCGTTGGACCACTGGGCCTGCGACACCGCGACGCCGGTCCCGTAGCGGTCGCTGCCGGCCAGCCGCGAGACGGCGGTCGGCTGCGGCGCCGGGACGTTCGGCGGGGTCGGGGTGCCGGAGTTGTCGAAGCAGGCCTGGCTGCGGTGGTTCAGGAACTCCGCCATGTAGGCCTGCGCGGAGATCTGGCCGATCCGCTGCTCGGCCCCCACGTAGGAGTTCTCGGCCTGGCTGGCCGGCGTGGTGACCGGGTTCCACGGAACGTAGGTCTGGCCGGTGTTGAACCGGTTCTGCAGACCGATCTCGGCCTGCAGGTGGGTGGCCGCGTTCGTGTTCGCGGTCGGCGCCAGGCCGTAGGTGCCGACCAGGGCGTCGAAGGACCCGTAGTAGTCCGGGAACTGCAGGCCCCAGTCGTTGCCCTGCGGGTAGTTGATCTGCGGGTTCGTCTCCGACTCGTAGATCGGGTGGCCGTCCTTGTTGGAGAAGGCCGGGGTCACGTACTGGCTGAGGTTGTTCGGGTCCGGGGCGTACTTGTACGTCGTCACACTCGTCAGCGCGTTGTAGACCAGGCCGACGTTGTCCTTCACGGCCTGCGGCGCGCACCGGCCGGCCAGCTGGAAGGTGGCGACCTGCTGCAGCGACTGGTCCAGCGCCGTCATGTACACCGGGTGCAGGATGTTGTGGTTCTGCACGGTTCCGTCGGGCTGCACGTTCCAGCCCTGCAGCCACTGGTTCAGCTGACGGCCGTTGACCACGTCCGAGCTGGACAGGTCGGCCTGCGTGGCGGTGTCCGCGATCAGCAGGTCCTCGTTGCGGCGCTGCCACTTCGCGGCGTTCGGGTGGTTCGGCATCATCGCCACGGCCAGCCCGAGCAGCTGCGCGGCGTAGTTGTCCTCCTCGGCCTTGGTGTCGCCGGGGGTGACGTCGGTGCCGCCCTTGTTGTACTGGTACAGCTGCTGACTGCCGTTGTCCGAGGTCAGGAAGACGTCGTTGCCGCTGGTCAGGTGGTTCGCCTCGTCGGCCAGCATGCGCGCCACGTCGTCGCGCTCGGAGGGCGAGAGCTTGTCCCAGACCAGCCAGGCCGCCTGGCCGGTGTAGAACGCCCACAGCGGCGACTGCCAGCTGTTGCCCCACGTCGACACCCCGGCCAGGGAGTTGTTCGCGTAGTAGCGGTGGGCCAGCGAGCGCACCATGGTGGCCGCGCGGTTCTCGGCCTCGTCCGCGCTGATCCCGGAGGCGCCGGCGTCCCAGTCGCCCAGCTTGACGGACGTCGCGATGGACAGCGCCGCCATGCCCGGAAGGCGGAAGGTCTGCTCGGGGACGGCCCCGGGGATGTCCAGGTTCAGATAGCCGTCGGAAGCAAGGCTGTTGTTGTACGTGCTCGTGTACCAGCTGGTCGCCAGATACCGCGAGGAGTTGCGCAGGACCTGCGCGAGCTGAGCGCTCACCTGGTCCGTCGGCGCGCTTCCGGAGAACTGCCCGGGGTTGATCGCCACCACGTCCGACCCGGAGGCGGAGACCGTGATGCTCGCGGCTGAGGCGCCGGGTGCCGAGACGACGCTACCGCCGAAGGCCGCCCCCGCCACCACGAGACTCGATATGACCGATATTTCGCGCTTGCGGCCCATGTAAGACTCCTTGCGTATTCAATGCCTCCGGGAGCCTACGCGAACTGCCCCGGGCCTGAGCAGGCCCGGGGCAGTATTTTGAGGCGTAAATCTTCTACGGCCTATGGTCTAGACGACTAGACAAACCGAGGTCCGGCATGCTGCGGGACCTCGGGTTGTCAGGCCTTGGACCAGAGGTGGATCAGCGCTCGACTTCGCCCTTGATGAACTTCTCGACCGCGTCGCGCGCCTCGTCGTCGAAGTACTGCACCGGCGGGGACTTCATGAAGTAGGACGAGGCCGACAGGATCGGGCCGCCGATGCCGCGGTCCATGGCGATCTTCGCGCAGCGCACCGCGTCGATGATGACGCCGGCGGAGTTCGGGGAGTCCCAGACCTCGAGCTTGTACTCCAGGTTCAGCGGGACGTCGCCGAACGCGCGGCCCTCGAGGCGCACGTACGCCCACTTGCGGTCGTCCAGCCAGGCCACGTAGTCCGACGGGCCGATGTGCACGTTGCCGGCGCCGAGGTCGTGGGACAGCTGCGAGGTCACGGCCTGGGTCTTGGAGATCTTCTTGGACTCCAGGCGCTCGCGCTCGAGCATGTTCATGAAGTCCATGTTGCCGCCGACGTTCAGCTGCATGGTGCGGTCCAGCACGACGCCGCGGTCCTCGAACAGCTTGGCCAGCACGCGGTGCGTGATGGTCGCGCCGACCTGGGACTTGATGTCGTCGCCGACGATCGGCACGCCGGCGGCCTCGAACTTGTCCGCCCACTCCTTGGTGCCGGCGATGAAGACCGGCAGCGCGTTCACGAACGCCACCTTGGCGTCGATCGCGACCTGCGCGTAGTACTCCACGGCGCTCTGCGAGCCGACCGGCAGGTAGCAGACCAGGACGTCGGCCTTGGCGGCCTTCAACGCGGCGACCATGTCCACCGGCTCGGCGTCGGACTCCACGATGGTCTGGCGGTAGTACTTGCCCAGGCCGTCGTTGGTGTGGCCGCGCTGCACGGTCACGCCGGTCGGCGGGACGTCGGCGATCTTGATGGTGTTGTTCTCGCTGGCGCCGATGGCGTCGGCCAGGTCCAGGCCCACCTTCTTGGCGTCGACGTCGAACGCGGCCACGAACTCCAGGTCGCTGACGTGGTAGGGGCCGAACTGGACGTGCATCAGGCCGGGGACCTTGGCGTTGGGGTCGGCGTCCTTGTAGTACTCGACGCCCTGCACCAGCGAGGCGGCGCAGTTACCGACGCCGATGATCGCTACTCGAACCGAACCCATGAACGGTTTCTCCTTCATCTGCCGCGCCCGGGGGAAACGGGCACGTTGTTTCCTGCTTTATGGAAATGGGGACAGTGGCCGGCCGGCTTCGACCGGGCCTCGGGTATGACCTCCCTGCGCCGGGGCGCTAGGAGGGCCGGGGCTCCGGGGAGCCTTGCTGGGGTTGCTGTTGCGGTGGCGCCGGAAACGCCTGCTCGTGCTCGGTCCTGATGAGCTCGTTGAGCCATCTGACCTCGCGCTCGGTGCTCTCCAGGCCGTGCCGCTGGAGCTCCAGGGTGTAGGAGTCCAGCCGGTCGCGGCTGCGGGCGAGCGAGCCCCGCACCGCTTCCATCCGCTCCTCCAGACGGCTGCGCCGCCCCTCGAGGATGCGGATCCGGACGCCGGCGTTGGTCCGCCCGAAGAACGCGAAGTGGACGCCGAAGTTGTCGTCCTCCCACGCCGCCGATCCGGAGGTCGTCATGAGCTCCTGGAACCGCTCCTTGCCCTCCGCGGTCAGCTTGTAGCTGATCTTGGCCCGGCGCGAGGCGGCGACGTTGGCGGTCGCGGTGTCGTCCTCGGCGATCCAGCCGCGGGCGACCAGGTCCTTCAGGCAGGGGTACAGCGTCCCGTAGGACAGCGCGCGGAAGGCGCCGAGCTGCACGTTGAGCTGACGGCGCAGCTCGTAGCCATGCATCGGGTGCTCGTGGAGCAGCCCGAGGACGGCCAGTTCCAGGATCTGGGACCGCTTCGCCATCGCTGCTCCTTCCTTCACCGACCGTGCGCGCCGTACGGTTCGTACGCCGCCGCCTGCTTTATCCATCGACATCGCCGATACATCGGGGGGATACACCAACTCGATACAGCCGCTCGATGTATCGCTCCGATACATCGAGACGTTAGCGGGTGCCTGCCGCCCCGCACAAGTCCCCAGGTTGCCGGGGCGAATCGGACACATCCCCGCCAGTCGCACTGTCCGCATGGGTCCGTGGCGTACCCTGTGCCTCTAGCGCGTCCGGGGCGGGGCGGGATCGCAACCGGCTGACCGGTTTCGGGCGTCTCCGCGAGCAAGCCGGTGCATGGCGGTTTCCCACCCGCCGTTCGCCGGCGGGCAATGGGGCGCGCGGCAGACGTGGCTCCACAGAGGACTCAGGTGAGGCGGACCGAGGTATGAGCGAGCACGGCAGTCGGCGCGCCGGAGGTGGCGGCGGGTCACGGGGGCGCCGGTCGGCCAACGGCGGCGGCTTCTCGGACAAGCTCGACGGGCTCGCCAACCAACTGTCCGGCATGTTCGGCAAGCGCGGCGGCGGCCGGCGCGGCGGCGACGGATACGACGACCAGTACGACGAGTACGGGTCCTACGACACCCGCGGCGGCTACGACGACGGCTACGGCGAGCAGCCGGCCGACGTCGCCTCCGGAGGCGGCCGGCGGGGCTCCGGACGCCGCACCTCGACCCGGTCCGGCGGCGGCCGCGGGGACGAGCTGCCGCCCAAAGACTGGTGGATGAAGTTCATCAACTACCCGCGTTACGGCAAGCGCGGGTGGCGGCACTGGATGCCCTCCATCAAGCAGGTGCTGTCGATCTTCCTGGGCTTCCTGTTCACGATCATAGGCGTGGTGGCCTACGCGTACGCCAACACGCAGATCCCGCAGGCCAAGAACAGCATCGCGGCCGGCAACCCGACGATCTACACCTACGACGACGGCAAAGAGCAGTTCGCCAACATCGGGGTGAACTACTACCAGGTCAACGACATAAACCAGATCCCGAAGGTGTTCCAGAACGCGTTCGTCGCGGCGGAGAACTACTCCTTCTGGACCGACCCCGGCGTGTCGTTCACCGGTGTGGCCCGCTCGGCGCTGAACGACCTGTTCGGCAGCGGCCAGACCCAGGGCGGATCGACCATCACGCAGCAGTACGTGAAGAACGCGTACCTGTCGCAGGACCAGACCCTGGGCCGCAAGATCAATGAAGTCATGATCTCCATAAAGCTCAACCACTCGGAGAGCAAGCAGCAGATCCTGCTCGGGTACCTGAACCAGATCTCCTTCGGGCGCGGCGCCTACGGCATCGACGCGGCCTCGCGCGCCTACTTCGGCCACCCGATAAGCCAGATGACCGAGAACAACGTCGGCGAGGCTGCGTTCCTGGCCGCGCTGGTCAACGACCCCTCCAACTTCTCCACCACGCTGGCCAACGCGCAGGCCCGCAAGGACAACCCCAAGACCTTCGACCGGTTCGAGAAGCGGTACAACGCGATCCTGGCGAACATGTCGCAGTACGGCTTCGTGCCGAAGACGGTCACCAGTCCGCTGGAGAACAACCTGCCGACTGTCAAGGACTTCAAGCCCCCGAACCTCACCGGATACGTCGGGTACATGAAGGACGCCGCGACGGCATACCTGGCCGCGCAGATGGCCGAGTACCCGAACGACCCGGCGACGCAGAAGTTCGCGAACATCGACAACCTGTCCAAGGGCGGGTACAAGATCGTCACCACGTACAACCACGTGATGATGAACGACGCGCACGACGCGGCGGACGCGTTGTGGACCGGGACCAGTTACAACGGCGACGGGAAGTTCAACTCCAAAGCCCACGCGTCCGACAACGACGTGCACCTGGCGTT
This sequence comes from Catenulispora sp. GP43, assembly GCF_041260665.1. Lineage (NCBI taxonomy): Bacteria > Bacillati > Actinomycetota > Actinomycetes > Catenulisporales > Catenulisporaceae > Catenulispora > Catenulispora sp. GP43. Next base: position 189,104 of record NZ_JBGCCT010000023.1, read on the forward strand.
CGCGGCGGTGGACCCGCACAGCGGCGAGCTGAAGTCCTTCTACACCGGCACCGACGGCGTGGAGGACTACGCCAAGAACGCGTTCAACTACGCGCTCCAGGGTGGTGTGCAGGTCGGTTCGACGTTCAAGCCGATCACGCTGGCGACCGCGCTGCAGACCGGAAAGTTCTCGCTGGACAGCGAGGAGCCGGGCACCAACAACAAGCCGCTGTACTGGCCGGCCAACGCCAAGCAGCCGATGACCTTCTACGACACCACCCTGCACAAGGACGTGTTCTGGCCGCCCAACGAGGACGAGGAAGCCCCTCCCGGCAGCGGTAGCACGACCCTGCGCACGGGCCTGGCGATGTCGCTGAACACGGTGTTCGCGAACCTCGAACTGGACCCGGCGATCGGCCCGCAGGCCGTGCTGAACATGGCCCAGGCCCTGGGCATCAACCCCAGCACCCCCGACCTCAAGCCGGTGCCCGCGCTGACCCTCGGCGTCGCCGAGATCACCCCGATGCGCATGGCCAACGTCTACGCCGCCTTCGCCAACGGCGGTGTCTCGCACGAGCCGGTCCAGGTCACCGCGATCGTCGACCAGCGCACCGGCCAGACCGTCTGGACGCCGCCGGCGATGCGCGCCAACAGCGGGGTCAACAAGCAGGTGATGAGCGCCAACACCGCCGCCGGCGTCACCAGCGCGCTGCAGGGCGTGTTCCAGAAGCCCGACGGCACCGCCGCGGCGAACCACTACGCCGAGTCCCTGGCCCAGGAAGCGAACTTCAACCTGGCCGGCAAGACCGGTACCACCGACAACAACCACTCGGCCTGGTTCACCGGGTTCTCCTCGTCGCTGGCGACCTCGGTGGCGATCTTCAGATCGACGGCGGACGGATCGCTGGAATCGATCAAGGGTCTGGGCTACGACGACCAGTCGACCCGCATCAACGGTATGGACTGGCCCACGACGGTCTGGTCGGCGTTCATGAAGAAGGAACTGGAGAAGGACAAGAACTCCTTCGCCAAGCCCTTCCCCGCGTACGCACCGACCTGTTCCGGTGTGAGCAGCCTGGTGAGCCCCGGCCAGTCGGTCGAGCCCGGCACCCTGGCCTCCGGCTCGAACCTGCCCGGCACCCCGACCGGTTCGGAGGCGAACTGCCAGTCGGTGTTCGTCCCGACGCCCAGCCCGACGCCGACCCCGACGCCGACGAAGGCCACGTCGACGACGTCGACGCCGCCGCTGTGCCAGGCGCCGCTGCAGTACGACCCGTCCTCGGGTCAGTGCGTGAATCTGCCCCCGACCTCGACGGACACCACCTCGCAGCAGCAGCCGACCGGGACCGGCCCCTCGAACACCACCTCGACGGGCCCGACCAGCAGCTCGCCGACCACGCCGTCGAGCAAGTGCAGCAAGAACCCGCAGGCACCTGGCTGTGACACGTCGACCACGTCCACTTCCTCGTCCAACCCCTTCGGTCTCCCGACGGGCTGACGTCGGAATCTTTCCAGGGACATGCAGACGGGGAACGGCACGGTAGGGCACGATGTGCAAGTGAGTTCGGACGTGAGCGACCAGGCGACCGGCCCGTCGGGGGACCCGACGGGCCGGGGCGCGGCGGCGGCACCGACCCTCGTCGCCCCCTCCCTCGACGACCCGGTGGTGAACGCAGCCTCGGACGCCGTGGGCGGCCCGCTGGGCGTGCGCGCCTGGCGGCCGAGGCTGGGGTCCGCCACCGCGATCCGGACGGTCGCGCGGGTGCTGGTGCTGCTCACGCTGCTCACGCTCGGCATCGGCGTGGCGCAGCGCTCCCCGTGCTACGCCACGGCGTGGAACGGCACGGGCAAGCAGCAGTACAACCACCTGTGCTACACCGACGTGCCGTACATGTACTACGGCCGCGGGTTCGACAAGAACCTCACGCCCTACCGGCAGACCGACCCGGCCGCGGGCAACTACGGCCTGGAGTACCCGGTGGTGGCCGGCGCGACGATGGAGACCGCGGCGCTGCTGGCGCAGAAGATCGGCGCCGACACCCCGGACCAGGTCCGGTGGTTCTACAACGTCACGACGTGGTTCCTGATCGTGTTCGCGCTGGTCTGCGTCCTGGCGGTGATCGGCCTGGCCGGACGAAGGCCCTGGGACGCGGCGATGTTCGCGCTGGCCCCGGGGCTGCTGCTGACCGGGACCATAAACTGGGACCTCATCGCGGTCGCCCTGGCCTCGGTCGGCATGCTGGCCTGGGCCCGGAACAAACCGGTGGTGGCCGGCATCGCCCTGGGACTGGGCTCGGCGACGAAGCTGTACCCGGTGTTCCTGCTGATCCCGCTGCTGGTGCTGTGCTGGCGGGCCGGGCGGATGCGGCAGTGGACGCAGGCGACCGGCACCGCGGCGGTGACCTGGCTGGCGGTGAACGCCCCGGTGATGATCTTCGCCTTCAAGGGCTGGAAGTACTTCTTCACGTTCAACGACAACCGCCCGATCGACCTGGGCTCGCCGTGGTTCGCGATCCGCCACTGGTGGGGCTGGGAGCCGCCGAACAAGAACGTGGTGATCATCGCCCTGGTGCTGGCCGGCTGGCTCGGCGTGGCGCTGCTGGGCCTGATGGCCCGCCGCCGGCCGCGCTTCGCGCAGCTGGCGTTCCTCACGGTCGCGGTGTTCGTTCTGCTGAACAAGGTGTACTCGCCGCAGTACGTGCTCTGGCTGATCCCGCTGGCGGCCCTGGCCCGGCCGCGCTGGCGCGACTTCCTGATCTGGCAGTGCTGCGAGGTCGCCTACTACGTGGCGGTCTGGTACTACCTGGTCTGGCAGGCCGGCCCCAGCAACGGCAACACCCGGGGCCTGCCGGACAACTTCTACGTCTGGGCCATCATGATCCACCTCGCGGGCATCGTGTACATGATGGTGCAGATCATCCGCGACATCCTCGACCCGCGCCGCGACCCGGTACGCGCCGACGGCGTCGACGACGACCCGGCCGGCGGCGCGCTGGCGGACAGCCCGGACGTGTGGGCGTGGTCGCAGCCGCGCTCGCACCGCGCCGGGCACGGGGCCGGCGGCGGCGCCGAACCCGAACTCGCCGCGGTCTGAGTCCGAGCTTGGTGCATACGGGGGATCGGACAGAGTCGGCGCAGGAGGACGCACAAACCGCGCAGCGCCCCCGGCGCGGGCTCGGCGAACGAGACCACGCGGCATTGGCGGTGTGGGGCGCCACGCGGCTCGGGATGGCCGTGCTGACGTGGATGAGCGCGTGGCTGTTCGCGACGGGGCCGACGACGCAGGGCTCGCTGCTCGCGCGCTGGGACCGCTGGGACGAGGGGATCTTCACCAGCATCGCCCGGCACTGGTATTTCACGCCGGGCACAGACCCCCGGCATGTGGCGTTCTTCCCCGGGTTCCCGATCGCGATGTGGCTGGCGCACCTGGTGCTGTGGAACTGGGTCGCGGCGGGGCTGGCGGTGTCGGCGGCGGCCGGGGCGGTCGCGACGGCGGCGTTGGGGCGGTTGGCGGCGGCGGAGGTCGAGGGGGCTCGGGCGCGCGGGGGTCTCAACGACGCTGAGGCTGCCGGAGCCGAGGAGAGTTCGGTTTCCGCTGCCGCCCACCAAGCCACCACCAACGCCGCACTCTTCTTCGCCCTGGCACCGGCGGCGGTGTTCCTCGCGGCGGGCTACAGCGAGAGCCTGTTCGCGGCGTTCGCCTTCTGCGCGTGGGCGGCGGCGCGGCGGGATCGGTGGGGACTCTCCGTGCTCTTGGCGGCGGGGGCCAGCGCGGTGCGGGTGAACGGTCTGTTCCTCGCGGCGGCCATCGCCTTGGAATTCCTGCTCGCCGGGCGCGGGCGGCGGCGGTGGGGGCAGGCGCCGTTGCTCGTCGTGCCGGTGCTGCCGGTGGCCGCCTACGTCGTGTACCTGTGGCGCGACACCGGGGACTGGTTCGCGTGGCAGCACGCGCAGGCCGCCGGGTGGTTCCGGACGTTCCAGAGCCCGAAGGCGGCGTGGGACCAGACCTGGCGCGCGGCCTTCGGGGCCACCCAGGCGGGCCACACGGCGTGGGTGTTCCAGCTGGAGCTGGTCGCGGTCGTCGTGGGGCTCGGGCTGACCGCGCTCCTGCTGCTGAAGCGCCGCTGGCCCGAGGCCCTCTACGTCAGCCTCTCGCTGCTCGCCCTGGGCACCACCACATGGTTCATGTCCGTGCCGCGCGCCATGCTCCTGTGGTGGCCGCTGTGGACGATGCTCGGCGCGTGGGCGGCCCGGCGTCCGAGGGTGCGGACGCTTTACGTGTGCTGCGTCGCCCCGATCATGGCGGGTGTGGCCCTGCTGTTCCTGTCGGGTCAGTGGGCGGGCTGAATCCATAAAGGGCCCGGCTACGATCGACCCATGTCGAGCACGTCGAGGTTCCTGCGCGATCTGGCCAAGAAGACCAACACGGCCTCGGCCGCGCGCGCCGTCCTGAAGGCCACGCACCTGAAGTCGGGCCCGGGGCAGCTCGGCGATCCGCGCGCGGGGCTTCCGGCGTCTGTTCTTCCCGCCGGGGGGAACCGCATTACTGCGGAGAACGCTAAAGCGGGTTCCGCGGACTGGCGCATGGGTGCCGGCAAGTCGCGGCCCGGCACGGACCACGAGCGACAGATCAAGGGCTACGCCTCGACCGACTCGGTCGCCGTCGGGGAGACCGTCGACTTCCACGTAGCCGCGGAGCCCGCGGGGTCCTTCACCGTCTCCGTCTACCGCCTCGGCTACTACGCCGGCGCCTCAGCCCGTCGGGTCCTGGTGTCGCCGACGCTGACCGCCGGGCCGCAGCCGGTGCCCACCCCGGACCCGGAGACCGGGCGCATCGCGGTGGAATGGCCGGTGGCGTGGACGCTGGACATCCCGAAGGACTGGACGTCGGGGACCTACGTGGCCGTGCTGGACAAGGCCGACGGCTTCCGGAACTACGTACCGTTCGTGGTGCGCGACGACGAGGCGTCCGCCGACTTCCTCGTGGTGCTGCCCTCGACGAGTTGGCAGGCCTACAACTGGTGGCCGCGCGACGGCATCACCGGTCGGAACGTCTACTACGGATACGTGACCAAGGAAGCCGCCGAAAGCGACTCCGCTCTCAAGGCGAAGTTCTCCGCGGACGCACGCGGTTGGATCTCGAACCCCGCGCGCGCGACCCAGGTCTCGTTCGCCCGGCCCTACTTCGCCGACGGCCTGCCCGACGGATTCGTCCGGGAGCAGTCCTTCATCCAGTGGGCGGAGGGGATGGGCTACGACCTCGCCTACGCGACCGGACTGGACCTGCACGCCGGACGCATCGACCCGGCCAAGTACCGCGGCCTGATCTTCGCCGGCCACGACGAGTACTGGTCGACCGACATGTACCGGCACGCCGAGGAGGCTGTCGCTGCGGGGACCTCTCTAGCGTTCCTCACTGCGAACAACGCTTACTGGCACGTCCGCTACGACGATTCCACGCGCACCATGTCCTGCTACAAGGGCTTCGAGGACCCGCACGTCGAGGACTTCCCGACAGGCATGTGGCGTGCCGGCGAAGGCCACCCGCGGGCCGAACAGCAACTCATGGGCGTCCAATACAGCGGCATCCTCAAGGGACGCCACCCCTTGGTCGTCAGCGAAGCCGGGCACTGGTTCTGGGAAGGCACCGGCCTCAAGGACGGCGACGAACTGCCCGGCCTGCTCGGCGGCGAGGCCGACTCGTTCTTCGAAGCGATGCCGAAGGCCAAGGCGGAGGAACAGGCACTCCTGACCGCCTCGCCCTACACGATCTCCAACGGCACGAAGTTCGTGCAGAACACGAGCGTCTACCGGGCGCCGAGCGGAGCCTGGGTGTTCACCGCGGGGACGTTCCTGTGGCCGCTGGGCCTCGGTCACCTCGGCTACCAGGACAAGCGGGTGACCCGGGCCATGGCCAACTTCCTGAGCCGGGTGAAGGGCTAGCCCGGGTCAGTCGAAGACCACCCGGTCGACGTGGGTCATCACCGGACTCACCTCGACCGGCAGCTCCTCCCCCACCTTCGGCGGCGTCACGCCGGCGGGCAGGAAGAGTACCGACACCTGCATGTGCGGCGGCTCCGCGAACCACAGCGTCTTGCCCTGCCAGGAGAACGGCGACATCGTCCGGTTCGCCAAAGCCAGCCCCGCGCGCGCCACGAACTTCGCGCGCGGCGCCAGGCCCGCCAGTCCGCGCCCGAAGTTCTTCGGGTTCTCCAGGCCGACGCCGTGCGCGGTGCCGCCGGAGACGACGATCAGGTGGCCGTCGCCGCGCACCTTGTGCTGCCGGTAGCCGAAGCGGTCGCCCTTGCCGACCTTCTGCACGCTGTGCACGGTGCCGCGCGTCTGCAGCACCTTGCGGTTGCCGAGCCACAGTTCCGTCCCGATGCGCGGCCGCACCGTCGTCCCCTGGTGCCGCTTGGCCAGGGTGCTGATCTCGTCGGGGGACAGGTGGCTGACGAACAGCGTCCGCACCGGGATGCCGGCGGCGACCAGCGCGTCCACCCAGTCGCTGACTTCGCGGAGGTAGTCGCCGGCGACCCGGTCCAGGGGCATGTGGACCGAGAAGCCCTCGACCCGCGCCTGGTCGGATTCCAGGACGGTGCGGAGCCGGGGGATGTCCTGCTTCTGCAAGCCGAACCGGCGCATCGAGGTCATCAGGTCGACCACCACCCGCCGGCCGAGGAGGGCTTCCACCGCCTCCACCGACGCCACCGTGCGGATGACGCGGTCCGGGAGGTCGCGGACGTCCTCACCCATCAGGTAGGGCGTCAGGACCAGGAGCCGTCCGGAGTAGTGGTCCTTGGCCTGTTCGGCCTCGGCCGCCGTGCCCACTGCCGTTGTCTCCACGCCTCCGGCGGCCAGCTTGGAGGCCGCCTCCATGAGGTTGGGGATGCCGATGCCGTAGCCGTTGACACCCTTGGCCACCGGCACCAAGTCGGGGTGGCGGGCCAGGACCTCGTCCTGGTGGGCGCGCCAGCGCTCCGAGTCGACGTACAGCGTCAGCGACAAGGTTCCGACTCCTTAGTGGGGGTGGAGCAAGTGTGTATGGGCCCGGCCCTTTAGCGGCGGGCCATGTACATCTCGAAGGCACGGTGCAGCAAAGGGTTCAGGGCGTAGTCCCACTCCCCGAGGTACTCCACCGCCTGCCCGCCGGTCCCCAGCTTGAACTGGATGAGGCCGAACAGGTGGTCCTCCGGGTCCAGGGTGTCACTGATCCCGCGCAGGTCGTACACCTTGCAGCCGGCGGCCAGGGAGTCGCTGAGCATGCGCCACTGGATCGCGTTGGAGGGCCGCAGCTCACGCTTGTGGTTGTCGGAGGCGCCGTAGGAGTACCAGGCGTGGTCCCCGACGGTGACCAGCGTTGTGGCGGCCAGCAGCTCGCCCTCGTGGCGGGCCAGGTACAGCCGCAGGCGGTCGGGGCTCTCCGCCTCCATCGCCTTCCACATCCGCTGGAAGTAGGCCAGGGGGCGCGGGGTGAAGTGGTCGCGGACGGCGGTGACCGCGTAGATCTTGTGGAACTCCGCGAGGTCCTCGTAGCCGCCGAGGGTGACCTCGACGCCGTTCTTCTCCGCCTTCTTGATGTTGCGGCGCCACAGCTGGTTGAAGCCCTTCTGGATGTCCTCCAGGGTGCGGGGCTTGCCGGAGTCGTCGACCAGGGGCAGCTGGAAGACGTAGCGGGGCTGGAAGTCGCCGAAGCCGGCGCCCTCGGACTCCTTGCGGGACCAGCCGGTGGCGCGCAGCTTCTCGATGATGCCCAGCGCCGTGGGGTCCTCGAAGTCCGGCTTGATGTCCTTCAGGCGGACGCCGCCGTCGGCGTCGGCGATCGCCTTCTTCAGCGTCTCGGAGCTCCAGCGGCGGGACACCATCTGCGGGCCCATCTTGACCGTGAAGGCGCGGCGCTTGCGCAGGTGCGCCAGCAGCAGCTTCAGCGCCTGGCCGGCGTCGGCGGAGGTGAGGTCCAGGATCGGGCCCTCGGGCAGATAGGCCAGGGAGCGCCGCAGGAACGGGAGCTTGTCGCGCTTGGGGATCGGCACGTCCCGGTACAGGACCAGGGCCGCGCCGACGACCTTTCCGGTGGCGTCGTCGACCCAGCCGACGGACTCGGCCCGCCAGTCGGTCTTCAGATCGCCCCAGGAGGGACACTGCAGGAAGCTGACAGAGGTCGCGGCGTTCCTCTCGGCCGTGCGCTCCTCGATGAACGCCACATGTTCCTCGCGGCTCAGCGTCCGCACCCTCAAGACCATGCGCCAACCTTATGCGACGCGCTCCCGGAGCCACTTGATGTCCGCCGCCTGTGCCTCGGCACCGCCCGGGGTCTCGCAGATCGCCGGACAGCCGGCCTCGGCGATTACCTGCGCGATCAGGTCCGGCGGGGTGATCTCGCCGGTGCCGAAGTTGGCATGGCGGTCGATGCCGGAGTCGAAGGCGCCCTGGGAGTCGTTGGCGTGCACCAGGTCCACGCGGCCGGTGACGGCCTTGATGTCGGCGACCGCGGTCTCCAGCGGGATGCCGCCGGCGAAGGCGTGGCAGGTGTCCAGACACAGGCCGACGCCGCTGTGCCCGACGGCGTCCCACAGCTTGGCGATCGACTCCAGGCGGCGGGCCATGGCGTGCTCGCCGCCGGCGGTGTTCTCGATGAACACCGGGCAGTGCTGCTCCAGCTGGTCCACGGCCTTGCGCCAGTTGTCGAAACCGGCCTCGGGCGCGTCGGCGGCGGTGAGGTGCCCGCCGTGCACCACCACGCCGCGGGCGCCGGCCTGGGCGGCCAGCGCGACGGTCTGCTGGAGCAGTTTGCGACTGGGGATGCGGATGCGGTTGTTGGTGTGCGCGACGTTGATGATGTAGGCGGCGTGCACATAGATGGCCAGATCGGCCTCTTCCGCGGCGGCCCGCAGCGCGGTGGCGCCGCCGGGATAGGCCACGGTCGGTGCCTTCCAGCTCTGCGGATCGCCCAGGAAGATCTGGACGGGGGCGGGCCCCCCGGCCCCCCCCCCCCCCCCCGGGTCTTGGGTTGGGACGGGGGGGCCCCTAAGCCTAGCCCTGGGCGCCACCCGTACCCCACGCGCCCACACCTCCGCGCCGGGCGGTGGGGCCGG